>NZ_JBICHO010000187.1:0-2926 GCF_043100905.1 Rhodopirellula sp. JB055
GCGACCGGGCGGCCAAGTTCGCTCGCAACAACGTGCGAGTGTTTGCGGGTGACCAATCGTCATTCGATGCGGTTGTGACCAACGCGGCTGGTTGCGGATCGGGCATGCAAGAGTACGGCATGATTCTGCGAGGCACCGACATCGAGTCACAAGCCACTGAATTGGCCGGAAGGGTCAAGGACGTGTCGGTGGTGGTCTGCGAACACGCCGATCGGCTTCGGCTGAAGCGACCTGCATTGGTCCACGAGGGCGAGGCCATTGTGCGAGTGGCTTACCAGGATGCGTGCCATTTGGCCAACGCCCAGGGCGTGCGAGTGCAACCTCGCGAATTGCTTCGCCGGGTGCCGGACGTGGAGTTGGTCGATGTGGCGGAGGCGCACTTGTGTTGCGGTTCCGCGGGAACCTACAACTTGGATCAACCCGAAACCGCGGACGAACTTGGACGTCGGAAAGCCAAGGCGGTGATGGCAACGGGGACCCCGATTGTGGTCAGTGGCAACATCGGTTGTTTGACGCAGTTGCAGACACATTTGAATTCAATGGCGACCAAGGCTC
This sequence comes from Rhodopirellula sp. JB055, assembly GCF_043100905.1. Lineage (NCBI taxonomy): Bacteria > Pseudomonadati > Planctomycetota > Planctomycetia > Pirellulales > Pirellulaceae > Rhodopirellula > Rhodopirellula sp. JB055. Next base: position 556 of record NZ_JBICHO010000187.1, read on the forward strand.
ATCCAGCCCCGCGGGTCATGCACACGATGGAATTCTTGAGTGCGTGCTTGGATGGCTGACCGCTGAATGGAATCCGAACCTGGTCCCCAAACACCTCGAACCCCAACGGCCACGATGAGTGCGAACGAATTGTCCTTGAGTGAATTGGAAGCGTTGGCCCGTCAGGAAAACGTCCGCGGCAAAACCATCGATTGCTTGCTCGCACTGCAGTCCGACGACGAGGAGGTCCGGACGTGGGCGAGCGAGGCTTTGTCAGGGTCCATCGAGCCAAGTGCGGATGAAGAAGAGGAGATGGCAGGATTGCTCGAGTCCGTGTTGTACGCGGGCGAGGAAGGAGAGAGCTGGGACGCGTTGGCGGTCGACCAGCTTTACTGGACCGCCACGATGCTCGGACGCCTGAATCACTTGGATCCCTCGACCAAGCAAGTCCTCCAAGAACTCGCTGAGTCCGCCTTCACCACGCTCGCCCCCGCCGCCAAACGAGCCCGCTCAGTCATCGAGCGAATGCGCGATTGAGGATGGCTCCACCTCGCAAGGAGGTCGTGCCGTTTTTAACTGCTGCATTGCCAAGCGTTTCTCATCACCCTCTCTCTGCAAAGGTCGAGCGAAGCGAGGGGAGGGTCGAGCATCGGAACCAGCGCGTCACCCTGGCCTGCTGAATGTTTGGCGTTGCCACGGATAATGCGTCGTTGGTTTCTGTTCTTTCCTCCGCCCCAACGGGGCAGCTCTAAGGTAGCCCCAGGCATCGCCTGGGGTTTCGTTGAGTGCTCTGAGTGCTCAGGGAAAAGGACGTCGGAATGATTCAAAGGAGCGTCCAGTGAGGTCGCGTCTTTGCCGGCATCGACTGGGGCGAAGACCTCGCGTCCAATCGAGCTCGACACGCTCAATGGCGATCTAGCAACCGTAGCAAGTGGGTTGCGATGGCCTGGTGCTCCTGAAGCTCTTTCCCACCAAATTTTCCTTGCTCTTCGGATCCGCGCAATGCATAAATGCAGTCGAGCAGGCGGCTCACTCAGGCTGACAGCATGTCTGCGGCACTTGGTTCTTCTCTACGGAGACTGATTCAGGGACCGCGCTCGATTGAAAAGGATCGATGAGTGGCTGCCATTTGGATGCATGGGCGTTTCCTGCTAGCAGGACAATGCCAACCAGCGCAGGCCTCAGACTATGAACTGGCCTGGAGCACGCCCCTCCGCGTAAAGGCCGTACGGTGCCATCCACCAAAGGCCTGGAGTGAACCAGTTGCAACCAGGCCCGGACGTGCCGACAGAGCCATTGCCGGGGCCGTCAGGCCCCGGACGAGCATGCCCACACAAAGACAAAACCCCGAAGGGGTGACAGAGTCGATTGTGCTCGGTCGTCCCGTCAATGCTCTGGGGCATGTCCGCAAGAGCCTCACCGACGCGGCCGGACGCACTATCCAGAGCATCGATGCCCTGGGCAAGATCACCAGCTATGAATACGACGCTTCGGGCAACCAGCTCAAGGTCCGCGACCCCAACGGAGTCGGCCAGGACTGTCTCTACGATGCCCTGGGGCGTGACACCCAGTGCACCGACACCGCCAGTGGCGTGACGCAGAGCAGCTATGACCTGGCCGGCAACAAGGTCTCCTCGACCGATGCCAAGAGCAACACGACGACGTACGTGTTCGACGCACTCGGTCGCCAGATCAAACAGATCGATCGCCTCTCGGGTGAAACCGAGTTCGCCTACACGGACACCGGCCAGCTGGAATCGCTGACCGATGCCGAGGATCAAGTCACCAGCTACACGTACGACGCGGCCGGCACCAAGCTGACTGAAACCTACCCGGACCACGTGCCCAGCAGCACGATCGGTCAAACCGGTTACGGGATCGTCTCGTTCACCCCGGATGCCACGGGCCGCACGGTTCAGCGAACCGACCAGCAAGGTGACACGTGCGACTTCACCTACGACCTGGCCGGTCGGCTGAGCAGCAAGGCCTACACCGGTCACGCCAGTGGCCCACTGTCCGGCCAAAGCCACACCGACACGTTCACCTATGACGATGCCAGCCGCATGCTGACAGCCGTCAGTGGCCGCTACGGCAACACGGTGAGCTACACCTACGACGATGCGGGGCGCAAAGCCAGTGAGTCGATCCAGATCGGCGGCCAGACGTACACGGTCCTGACCGATTACGACGCGGCGGGCCAAGTGTCCAAACTGACCTACCCGGACGGCAAAGAGGTCGACCGCAGCTACACCGACCGCGGCCAGCTTGCCGGGATCGACTTCGACAGCACCACGATCGACACGCGAACGTACGACGACGGCGGCCGGATGCTCACCAGCAGCTACAATAACGGTGTGAGCGAAACACGGGCGTACAACAACGACAACACGCT
>NZ_JBICHO010000188.1:0-5164 GCF_043100905.1 Rhodopirellula sp. JB055
TACCATTGGCGGACAGTATTTCGAAAATCCTTTTGACGAGTTGAATGGCCGTTATTCTGATTATACCTCCTGGCGCGTTGATCTTAATTCGCGATTGAACTGGATTGTTTCAGAAGCTTTCAATGCGAATGCTTCATTTGGAATAAGACGTCGTAGTCGTCCGGCTTGTACTCGAGTCCGTAGTCGGGGGCTTCGTTGCGGATCATGTCATAGATCCCGTTTCGCTGAGGGTACCGCCCCGTCAGCAAGCTGGCCCGCGACGGAGTGCAGGCTGGCCACGCCACATAGAAATTCGTCAGCCTTGTTCCCTCGTTGGCGAGGCGGTCGAGGGCGGGCGTGATGATTCCGTTGCCCAGTTGGCCCAGGTCGTTGTAGCCTTGATCGTCCGAAACAATCAACAAGATGTTTGGGCGATCTGCCGCTGAGGCCTTGGTGGCAACCAGCAACATCGCGAGCGCCGTGAATAGATGGATCATCCAGTTTCGGTGCGGTTGCATCACGCTGTTCCAGTGGGGATTCGGTTTCAGGTGTCTTATGAGGTGTGTTGTTCAGCTTGCGTGGGACGCTTTAACGCAGCCATCGACCCAGATTCTCGCTTACGAATGCATCGTCATTGAGAGATGGGTAAGCGGCGATCACACGATCGATTTCTTCGGATTGACCATCCGAGAGAACTTCGTTGGGATTCAGGCACCAGGTTCCGGGCAGTAGGCCTTGCCGACGTAGCACTTCATGGATTCCGGGAATGCAGCCGGCAAACCCGTTGGCGGCATCAAAGAAGGCAGCGTTGCAATCGGTGACCTGGATATTGCGAGATAGTAATTCAAAAGGAATGTTATCGCCGCGATCCAGAACCAAATGAATCTCATCGAGCAGTTCAACCGCCTTGCGAGTCCACACGCACCAGTGCCCGAGCAAACCTCCGCGGAATCGGACTGATTTCAAACCGTGCTCAGTGACAATGCGGTACGTCGTTAACAGATCCGCAATGATGTTGTCATCGTTGCCGGTGTAGAGAGTGATTGCGTCGTCACGATCTGCGTCGCAAATCGCGCGAACCACATCCAGTGTTTGATAGCGGTTGAAGGCAGCGACTTTGATCGCGAGGACGTTTTCAATCTCAGCAAATTCCCGCCAGAACTCATACGGAAGCACACAACCGCCGACGGCCGGTTGCAGGTAGAAACCGATCACCGGAATGACCGAGGCGACTTCTCGGCAATGAGCAATGAGGTCGTCGATGGACGCATCGGCCAAGGCTGCCAGACTCAACAAACCCGCATGGTAGCCCTGTGAGCGGGCGAACTCCGCTTCACTGATTGCCTGCGGTGTTCTCCCGCAAACTCCCGCGACCTTGAAGATTTCACGCCCTTGCGAACCGGCGTGTTCGTCAATGACTTCCGAGGTCAAACGCAACACGGGTTCATACAAAGCGACCGATGGATCGCGGATCGCGAATTGGGTGGAATGCACGCCGACCGCGATTCCGCCGGCGCCAGCGTCGATGTAGTAACGGGTCAGCGCCGTTTGGTATCGCGGATCGAATTGCCGTTTGGCGTCGAGAGCCAATGGTTGCGCGGGGATGACGATTCCCAGACGAACGTTTTCGCGAATGGTGGGCGATAAATCGCTGATTTGCATCGGTTCAATAGGCTCCGTCGTTGACTTCGAAATGCGTTGGTTTGTTCAATGAACGGCCTCCGATTTGGGTCCAGTGTGCTTGCCAGCGAATCAGTTGATCGGCCGAGACGGACGGGGCTCCGAACAGCCTTCTGGCTTCCGAACTGTCGCTCAGGTAGGAAGCGTCGCTGGGCGTGGTCGTGAATTGCACGGTTTTGTTCAGCAGTTCACCCAATCGACGAGCAACATCTTCGGTGAGCAATGTTTCAGGACCGGTGACGTTGAGGACGTTTGCTGGTGAGGTGCAATGGTCCAAGCACATCAACGCTTGATGATTCGCGTCACCCTGCCAAATCACGTTGAAGGCCTGGACGGAATTGTCGACGGGCTGCCCGTTCCAAATGTTGGCGGCGATGTCATGCAGCACCCCATATCTCAGGTCGATCGCGTAATTCAGTCGGTACAGACAGACGGGAGTTCCCCACTCCAGGCTGCCGTGCTCGAACATGCGTTCACGCCCGAGACACGATTGTGCGTACTCGCCGATCGGCCCCGGTGGCGTGAGTTCGGTTGGTTGCTGATCCACAGAAGCCAGCGGGTAAACACAGCCAGTCGAGAAGGCAACGATCTTGGATTCGCGGAAGTGATGGGCGACGTTCGAAGGGGCCATCGTGTTCATCGCCCAGGTCAGAGGTTCCGTGCCCGCGGTCCCAAATTTCCGGCCGGCCATGAACAAGACGTTGGGCACGGAAGGAAGTTGGGCGACAGCTTCTCGATCAAGCAAGTCACACTGAATCGTTTGCACACCGGCTGAATCCAAACGAGCGCGAGCATCCGTGTCGGAGAATCGCGCCACACCGTATACATTCTTCGACACGCCTGCCTTTTCAATCGCGGAGACAGCCAGTTGGCCCAAGCTGACGCCCATCTTCCCGGCAATGCCCAAGATGATCAGGTCGCCATTGAGTTGCCGCATGAATTCGACCAACGTCTCACTTGGCCGGGCCAGCAATGCGTCCAGTTGCGTTTCGGATTCGATCCCTTCAGAAAAGTCGACTGCCATTTTCTGCCGCCATATTGTGGTGCAATGTTTTGTTCGCAAGTCTAACATTGTGCTCCCACCTCTCTCGACCCACCGAGGATCCGAATGACGAAGATCGTTTTTTACACCATCGCGCTGTTGCTTTCGAAGATGCTTGTTGTGGGGGCGGTTCAGGCTGAGACCGTCGAACACCCGAACGTCCTTTTGATTTTGACGGACGATCAGGGATGGGGTGATCTTGCATCGCATGGGAATTCGATCATCTCAACGCCGACGCTCGATGCTCTGGCGAACCAAGGTGCACGACTGGATCGTTTTTATGTTTCCCCCGTGTGTGCTCCGACGCGAGCCGCTTTGTTGACCGGGCGTTATCCGGAACGCACCGGAGTCGCCGGGGTCACGGGACGCCGTGAAGTGATGCGGGCGGAGGAAACGACGCTTGCCGAGATGTTCCAAGCGGCTGGCTACGCGACAGGCTGCTTTGGGAAGTGGCACAATGGCGCACAGATGCCGCTGCACCCCAATGGACAAGGTTTTGATGAATTCTTTGGGTTCTGTGGCGGGCATTTCAATCTTTACGACGACGCGTTGCTGGAGCGAAACGGCACGCCGGTGCAAACCAAGGGATACATCACCGATGTCTTGACGGACGCAGCGATCAATTTTGTCAACGACCATCACGACCATCCGTTTTTTTGTTATGTGCCGCTCAACGCACCGCATGGTCCCTTTCAGGTGCCACAAGAATTGTTTGATCGGTACAACGACGGATCGATCGACGAGAAAACAGCGGCCGTGTACGCGATGGTACAAAACATCGACACCAATGTTGCGCGATTATTGAAGTGCCTTGCCGATCACTCGTTGAGCGAGGAAACCATCGTTGTGTTTCTGACAGACAACGGGCCCAACGGAAAACGTTTCAACGGTGGAATGCGTGGCGCCAAAGGCAGTGTTCATGAAGGAGGCTGTCGCGTGCCTTGTTTCATTCGCTGGCCGGGGAAGATCAAGCCGCAATCAATCTCTCAAATTGCGGCGCACATTGATCTGCTGCCAACGTTGGCCGAGTGGTGTGACATTCCTGTGGCAACGGAAAAGCCACTGGACGGAAGAAGCTTGGCGAAATTGATTCGTGATGGATCCGATGCCGAACTCGACGACCGCTTGATCTTGACCTATCGCCCCAATCAGTTGCAATTGCAAAAGTTTGGCAAGGCGGCGGTGCGAACCAACACTCATCGATTGACGATTGAGAAGTCCAAGGCGTCATTGTTTGACATGACGACCGACCCAGGTCAAACCACCGATCTGGCTTCGAGTCATCCAGAACTGACGGTGCAGTTGCGATCGCAGATCGAAGAATATGTGCAGGAGATCACTCCCAGTATCACGGCGGTGCGGCCTGTTCCCATCGAACCGATGCGATCGGTCTTTGTGCCTGCCGTGGATGCGAAGCTCGAAGGAGGAGCCGGGTTTGCCGACGAAATTTCATGGGCACACAGTTGGATCGATCGCTGGACATCACCGCAGGATCGGATCCATTGGCCGATCCGGGTGAAGGAAGCTGGGCGATACGAAATCGTGGTTCACTACGTTTGCGATTCGGATTCGGCAGCGATCGTGCTGACGACCGGCAACCAAAAAGTCAGCACCACTCTTCCGCGATTCGCGATGGAAAGCGTTGTTCGGCCCGATTTAGATTCCAAGGCAACTCCGCGACGGATGTTGACGTTTCAGCAGCACTCGATCGGAGTCGTTGACCTTGCGGCTGGTTCCTTAACGCTGGCTTTACACCGAACCGACCAGGACGGTGCCATGATTGAATTGAATGGACTCACCATCACCCGACAGCCCGCCGAATGACGCGATGCACCGGGCGATCGTGGCAAGAGGTCAACCGATGATGTCGTTGACGACGTTTCCGTGAACGTCGGTGAGTCGAAATTGCCGCCCTTGGTAGCGGAATGTCAGTCGCTCATGATCGATCCCGAGCAGGTGCAGGATGGTGGCGTTCAGGTCGTGAACATGCACGCCGTTTTCAGCGATCCCATAGCCCAGTTCGTCGGTCATTCCGTGGGTGTGTCCGCTCTTCGTGCCTCCGCCCGCCATCCAAATGGTGAAGGCTTCCTTGTGGTGGTCTCGCCCAATCTTTGTCGGGGTGCCGCCGCCGTTGCTGGCTTGTGCCATTGGGGTTCGACCAAATTCGGCGGCCCAGACTACGAGCGTGTCGTCCAGCATCCCGCGTTGTTTGAGATCTTTGATCTGCGCCGCAATGGGTTGGTCCACTTCTTTCGTCTTGGCCGACAAGCGATTCACGATGTTGCCATGGTGATCCCATCCTTGATCGAACAGTTGAACAAAACGCACTCCGCGTTCGACCAGACGTCGGGCGAGCAAGCAGTTGTTGGCGAAGCTCGTCTCACCTGGTTGGGTGCCGTACATCTGATGAACCTCGGCCGGTTCTTCGTCGATGTTCATCAGATCCGGCACGGAGGTTTGCAT
>NZ_JBICHO010000189.1:0-4567 GCF_043100905.1 Rhodopirellula sp. JB055
GAGAAGGACTGGAGCGGTTGCGTGTGCTGGACAACACGTTGATTTGGTTCTGCAGTGACAACGGTGGTTTGCCAGGCATCGAACCATCGACAACGGCTCCGCTGCGAGGTCACAAGTCGCAGCTTTATGAGGGTGGGCTGCGGGTGCCTTGTGTGTTGCATTGGCCCGATCAGATTCAGGCTGGACGCGTCAGTCGGGTTCCAGCTTGTGCGACCGACATTGCGCCGACGCTGGTGGATTTGCTGGGATTGCCCGGTGACTCACTGACCACGCCTGTCGATGGGATCAGTTTGTTACCAGTGATTCAGGGTCAGGATGAGGCGGCGGTGTCGCATCGCGAAAAACCGATTGGGTTTCGGTTTCGTGGCAACTCGGCCGTGGTCGACAACCAGTGGAAGTTGATTCGCGAAACACGAAAGAAGAAGGGGCAATTGGTGGTCAGCGAACAGTTGTATCAACTGGACAATGACGTTGCCGAGAGCGAGGACGTGGCGGATGCTCATCCCGAGATCGCGTCGCGTTTAAGCGAATGGTTGGCAGAATGGAATGCGTCGGTCGATGACAGCGTGGCGGGGTTGGATTATCCAGAGGGTCGCGTGAATCCAGACCATGCTGAACCGATGTTTTGGGCCAACGATTCGCGATACGAAGCGTTCATCGAAGAGTGGCGTGAGCGCCCGGAGTATCGATCGTTCTTGAAGACTCGTTTGGCAAAGTGAGCTAGCGGCCTTCACGCCGCATCGTCAGTTCACGTTGCAGTTCTTTGCCGAGAAAGTAGTCTGCCGGGACGTAAGTGTTGCGGTCCAGCGGAACGGTCACGCGTACGGTGATGTCTTGGGTGGCGTCGGTGATGTTGGCGGGTTCGACTTCCAGGGTGAAATCATCGATCCCGATGGTTCCCAGGATCCGAGTGGCTTCGGCTTGGATTTCGGCGTTGGTGCCACCGGGGATGATTCCCACGCGTGCGCCTTCGTAGACGGCGTTGTCGATCGTGTGCCGGACCATCGCGACTCGCATGAATTCGAAGCCTGCGAAGAAAAACAGGAACAACAGCGGAACGACGATGGCGAATTCGACCGCAACGGCGCCTTGCCGAGCGTCCGGATGGATGGTGCGTTGGCGAGAGTGAGTCGGCGAGAGCATGGGAATTATTGGGGAGAAGTGGTGCGTGTGGATTGGCGGTCGATCGATCTCACTCGGTCAGGACCGTTCCCAGTGTCAGGGCGATCTCGCGGTAGATTTCGCGGAGTTGGTTGCCGTCGGTGGCGTGGAAGTGGCGACCGCCGCCGATCCGTGCGACGTCTTGCATGCGACCGAAATCGGCTCCTGCACCAAAGGTGATCGTGTGGATGGTGACCCCATCAGCGGCCAGGTCATTGGCCACGACACTGGGTTCGATGCCTCGGTTGTGGCGACCGTCGGTCATCACAATCATGGTGCGTTCGACAAATTCAGGTGGTCGACCACGCAGCGCGATCGCTCTCCCGGCTTGCATCCCGCCAGAGATGCTGGTGAATCCACCGGTTCGCAAGCCGTCCATGGCATTGGTGATTTCGACGAAGTTTTCAGTCAGTTGCACATCTTCCGAGGCTCGGTTGTTGTATGACGCCAGCCCAATTTGTTCATCGACGGGTGTGTTGGCAAGCATTTCGGTGAAGATTCGAATCGCATCACGCAGGTCAGCGAATCGGCTACCGCCCATGGATCCACTGCGGTCAACAACCAGCGTGATGTCACGTTCGACGTAGGTTGCTGTTGCGAATGCTTCGGGTTCAAAGATGGAGGTGCCCGTGATGTTGCCAAAGAACAGCGGCACCGGGCCGGACAGCGATCCGGTGGTCCGTTGGCCGTTGACACGAACCCCGTTGAATGGAGCTTGGCCGGATGTGAACGCGTACTTCCCGTTCACTTGCCGATCGGAGCGTCCGAACTGGAAATCACCGTCCGCGAGCAGCAGCGGTTGACCGTTGACCAAGTTGGCCTGTGCAATTTGCTGACCACGTCGAACGGCTTGGTTGCGGTCCAGTGTGTCGGCCAAGGTCGTGGCCGCGGCATTGGCGGCGGCATCGGTCGAAGACCGCAGTTCGGTTCGCGACAGGTGCATCTGAGCGATGTCGATCGAGAACGCGACGACAATCAGGAACAGGAACATCATGATCGCGATCAGCACCAGCATCGCCCCCTGCCGTTGCGGCGTGCGGCGGTTGGGATGACGATCCAATGCGACGCAGCGATCACGAAGTTTGCGAGACAGCGTCGGCGTGGTGTGGATGGCGGGGAGCATGCTGCGGTTCCGGACGAGACGGATGAAAGTGGGCGAGTCGAATGTCAGGTTTCGGATCAGGTGAAGCGTCGTGATCTCACTGTTTCAGCATCACGGTGTTGACGGTGAGCTGACGATCGGTGAGGAATCGTCCCAGCAGGGGACTGTTCGTTGCACTTGACGCGGTCACCGAGGTCACAATTTCGGACGCGCGTGCGGCATCGAGTGCTTCGCCGTTTGGAAAGGTGATTTGGTAGCCAACGATGCCGCGAGAATCGAGGACAGCGCGGGCGCGAGCTTCGGCGTCGGCGTTGCTGCGTCCGTCGCGAATCGCTTCTCGGGTGGACTCATACGCCGCCACGTTGAGTGACTGTTTCAGGAAGATCATGCTGGAAGCTTCGATCGAACCAAAAACCAACAGGATTAGGATGGGCAAGCAAACGGCAAACTCAACCGTCGCGACGCCGGATCGGCTTCCACGGGTTCGTCGGCTTGGAACGTTGCGGTCCCGAAGGTGGGAGGTAGGTGCAAACATCAGATGAATTCAGACTTGGGTGGTGGATGAGCTGGATTCGATGTCGGTGGACTGGCCATTTTCGTCAGCCAGCAGGCCGGTCCGCTGAGCCATGCGGTTGAAGGAATCGGCGACGTCTCGCCAAAAGTCGTTGGTGCGGAAACTCAATTTTGTAACCGGGCGGCCTTCCGCTGCATTCGTGATCTCGGTGCGGAGCCGCATGATTGGTCCGGCAAATCGATTGGTTAACTTCAGCGTGTCCAACACAAAGGCGGGAATCAACGCGAGTGAGATCAGGAAGAATGGCATGAACCGACGGACGCAGTCTTCGAACGAGTGCTGCCAAGTCAGGTCAGGATGTTCGAACAGACGCAACCACAGCAGCAAAGCGACGGAATTGCAGACGAAGAAGATGACCCAGTGAAAAGCGATTTTCTTGACGACGCCGTACTGAACGGCGCGATCGACCACGGTGGTGGAACGTTCCCGGCGTGGTGGATGTGTGTTGGCTGCGAAGGACAAGATGCAAACCGTTCGGACGTATTAAGTGCGGACAAAGGGATTGGAAGTGTCGCAACCGCCATGAAGGAATCAGTTGCATCCAACCCTAGTTCGCTTGGCTTGCTCGGCGCCTCCAACCCGATGGGTGGCGTCTCAGCTAATGAGAAAGTCGATGGACTGTGTCGCTTTTAACGGTCACGCCGGCATGTCCCCGCAAGTTGGTTGGGTTGAATCACCTGATGGACTCCCTGAGAATGGAGCGGTTCCCCACTCTCTTTCAGGATGTTCAGTTCCAATGAACGAAACCGGATCCCCATCGGGCACTTCTTTCGCGATCATTCCAGATCGAGAATCCATTGAAACGGTGCAACGCGACATTCGTTTCTTTCCCACTGAAAATGCGACGCCTCAGTTACTGAACGCCGATCAGATTGAGTCGTGGAATCGAGACGGTTATTTGGGGCCGTTGGATGTGCTCAATGCGGATGAGTCAGCTTCTTTGCGGGAGTACTTTGACGCGTTGTTGGCTGAGACGATGGCGGCGGGAAAAGACAGCTATTCGATCAGCAGTGCTCATCTGAAACACGCTCGCGTTTGGGATTTGCTGCAGCATCCGAAGTTGGTCGGCTATGTTTCGGATTTGCTAGGTGAGAATGTGATCGGCTGGGGCTCTCACTTTTTCTGCAAGATGCCTGGCGATGGAAAGCGTGTTGATTGGCATCAGGATGCCAGTTATTGGCCGCTGACTCCGACCAAAGCAGTGACGGTTTGGTTGGCGATTGATGACGCTGATCTGGACAATGGCGGGATGGAAGTTTTCACTGGTTCGCACACTCACGGTTTGATCGATTTTGACATGACGGAAACGGATTCGGGCAATGTCTTGGATCAGGTTGTCAATGAACCCGAGAAGTATGGGACGCACCGGTTCACTCCGGTTCGCGCTGGGCAAGTCTCGATTCATAGCGACCTGCTGGTTCACGGGTCCGCGCCCAACCAAAGTGACCGTCGACGATGCGGTTTGACATTGCGTTATTGCCCTGCCGATGTGACGGCTTACTTGGGTTGGGAAAAGAAAGGCGTGATCGTGTCAGGGACCGCTTCGCCGGACAAATGGCCAGGTGCTCAACGCCCCGATTCCCTGGTTTGAGCCATTCGCAGGCGAGTGATTGGTGTCATTCAGTGAGATTTCGCTGACATGAACGTCGTTTGCGATTGAAGTGCAACCGTTCGCGGTATGGTGGTCTGTTGACGCTAAAAGCGAGGGTTGATCGTAGTGGGGGGGGGGG
>NZ_JBICHO010000190.1:0-11469 GCF_043100905.1 Rhodopirellula sp. JB055
ATCCAACCCTACTCTCCGGCTCAACAAGGTTTCGACGAATACTACTGGGGAGCGATGACGAACTATCGCACCAACTTTGACCTCGCCTCGGGTGATCTGCTTCCAAAAATGAAGCAACTTCGCGACGAACGATTTCGCATCGATGTGCAAACCGATGCCGCCGTCAGCTTCATCGATCGCAATCATGACCAACCGTTTTACTTGCAGTTGAACTACTACGGTCCTCACACGCCGCTGGAAGCCACCCAGGAGTACCTCGATCGTTTCCCAAAATCGATGCCCAAGCGACGGCGCTATGCACTCGCGATGCTCGCCGCGATCGACGATGGCGTGGGACGAATCGTTGACCAATTGAAAACGCATGGTTTGCTGGACAACACCTTGGTGGTCATGACCAGCGACAACGGGGCACCTCTTAAAATGACCAAGGTCGACGCCCCAATCGATGGCGACGCAGGCGGTTGGGACGGATCCCTCAATGACCCTTGGGTCGGTGAAAAAGGGATGCTGTCCGAAGGCGGCATTCGCGTCCCAATGATCTGGAGTCTGCCCAGCCAACTGCCCAGCGCGATCACCTACAACTGGCCCATCAGCACCCTCGACATCGCCCCCAGCGTCTTGCAGCTCGCCGGTGGGAAACTCGATCCGAAAAGCGACCCCTTCGATGGCATCAACCTGATCCCGCGATTGAACGACATCCAAATCCCCTCCACACGCACGCTGTACTTTCGCTTCTGGGACCAGGCCGCAGTCCGGCAAGGCAAATGGAAGTACATCTTCGTTGGCGACGGCCGACGTTACCTCTTCGATTTAGAAAGCGATCAACACGAACATCGCAACCTGATCGAAAGCTACCCGGAACTCGGGAACAAATTGCACGACTCCTTGCAAACCTGGACATTGGAGTTGGATCCGCCCGGTTTGCCCCAAGGCAAGAAAATGCGAGAGCGAGATTGGTACGATTTCTACTTTGATGATCACCCCAGTTCGAAGTCCAACTGAACGTCACGCGCCCCACCGCGACTCAAACACCCGGCGTGACAAAGTCATGCCACTGAACTCCATCGGGCAGCGTGGCCGAATTCGCGAATTCCAAATGCAAGATTCGGCGGTGACGCCGCGTGCCCGGCTCAGATGATCCACTGCTGTGACTGATCAACGGACGCATCGCCAACACGTCGCCTCCCGCGGCATAGACGGGAACCGCCGACGCCACACCGTCCCCCTCGCAATCGCTCGAGTGATGCGAACCGGGGATGACCTGCAATGGCCCGTTCTCTGTGGTGACTTCGTCCAGGTGAATGCGAAGCGTCAGCATTTGCCGCAAGACATCATCGCTTGCAATCAAGTGCGGCACGCCCGCCTTCTTCGTCGGCCGCGAAAAACACGCCGACTCCACCGAGTTGTCTCGCACAGCGATGGAAGTGTCTTTGTGCCATGGCAACGCCCAGGTGCGATCCGGCGGTTTGTCAAAGAACAACGCTCGCACCAATCCCAAACCATCGCCAAGCTCCGCTCGCAAAAACGACAGCAATGGATCTGACTGCCATACGGTGGTCACCTCCGGGATGCTCGCGATCAAATTGCGTGCGGCGTAGACATGCCCGCGACTCGACCGAGCCCGCACAGACTCGGATTCCGCGACCAACGTTTGCGTGCACACCTGCAACAGATGCTCCACCACGGAAGACGTCACCGCCCCACGAAGCACATAGAATCCATCTCGATCCAACGCCTCGTTCGCCATTCCATTTTCCGCCATCAACACCCTCGTCAAACAACACGCCACTGGTTCATTGGTAACCCAACTGCACCGTTGCGGTGGTGTCAGCATCGCTGATTGCCCGCACCCAGCACGCTGAAAAGCCCTCCGGAAACTTGTACCGGACTGACGAGCCGCTCGGAACCACCAGGCGTTTGGCGGCAACCCAGCGACCTTCTCCATCGAGGTCGACTTCCAAGGTGAAGCCAACCGGTTGCGAATGCTCGTGCGACAACGTCACTGACTTTTGGTCATAACCTCGCATCAAGTAAGCGTCCGAAGGTATCCCAGCCTGAACGGGCGAGTCCTTCCACGGTCCGCCCTGCCCCACTGGCTTTCCAAACTTCCACAAATCATCCACGCCGCCGAACCACAGCCCCATCCCGGAATCCGCATGCCGAAAGACATGCCCGTCCTCTTTCACGACAGATTTCACACCCGCCAAAACCAACAAACCGTTCCAAGAACAAAAGTCACTGATCTGTTTGCGATGGCTGGCGATCGGACGAATCAAATTCCAAGCCGGCGGGGCTCCATTGACCACCAGCGGGACCTCATAAAACGTCCCATGAATATTCGCAATCGTGCGTTCCGATTCCACTTCTCGCAACGCTCGCGGCCAACCCGACTCAAACGGTTTGTCATAGATCGCATCACCCTTGGGCAGTCGATAACGTTTTCCCTGATACCGAACAATGACGGAGGCTTCGTCCACCGTGAACTCCGGTTCCACTTGCAGCTTCTCCGCCAACTCCGAATCAAATTCGTCGGACACAAACTGGAAATCGCTCTTTGTGAAATCAAATGCCCTTCCATCATCAGTCAGCAGCCGCAAGTCACGACTGCGTTTAGCCGGATAGACCAATGCATGGATGGCTTGTGATTCATCCACGCCGGCCAAACCCGCGAACAGCTCTTCGTGACGCTGCTGATTTGGATAAGCGGATGTTTGATGCATGAACGCCGTCGCCATGCAATCGCGATCCGTTTTGAACCGTACCCAAACGGCGTCCATCTCTCGGGGAAGCATCTCGACAACCGAGTTTTCACCGGTCACCGAAAACTGACGAAAATCAATCCACTCGTTCGTTCCATCGGGATCAATTTGCATCGTGATCTGAACGGAAGCATCCGCAGGCACCACGATATTTTTGGATTGCCGGGAAGCCTGCGATTTGTTCAACGTCGCTCCCTCACCACGAATCATCTTCACGGCCGCGTTTCCATCGACAAACGCGGTGTGTGGCATCCCAAATGATCCAGGCGTGTGCTCGGTTTCATTGGCGGGAATCGAGATTTTCCCTGCCGGGAAAGCACGCATGTAAACCCGATCGTGGTGCCCATTGCCCCACCGAACTTCCATCTGCGTTAATTGCCAGTCCGAAGACATTGGCGGGTCGCCTCGATGATCCACGGCCAAGTAAACCGTGACAGGCTGATCGACTTGAAAGGCATAGCCTGGTGCCGGTCGAGTCCAGTCGCCACGTCGTACCGTCACGGTCGGAAACGCACTCAACTCTTCAGGCAGCGATGTGATTTCTTGTTGGTCAGTCGCTCGCAATGTAACCACTGGCTTCGTTTTCAACTGGCCAATGGCCAAGTACAAGGTTCGCGACTGGAAACCATCGACGAGAAACGGATCGGACCATTCGTTGGCCTTCACTTCATCATCAATCCACGGCCCACCATAAGCAGATGCAGGTCCCCAAGTCTTCAAATCTTGGTAGTCACCAAACCACAGATTGCTCTGCGGTTGGCCCGCCAAGGGATTGCCTTGGATGCTGGTTTCATCGGTTGCCAGCACCAACTGATCGTTCCAAGCACAGAAGTCCGGAACGTATCGGAGGTGACTCCCAATCGGACGCAAACCCTTGGAATTCCCCACCGAGAAACCTTTTGGGAAGTCAAAGAACATGCCATGCATGTCCATCATCCAGCGTCCGCCCGTGATCTCACGAATTCGCGGCCATTCAGTGTACCAACCGTGACTGGCGTCGTTGCAATAGGCCGCCTTGGGGAGCAAATAGGTGTGCCACTTGCCGTCTTCCAACACCTTCAGCCGAACGGTTCGTCGATCCCACCCCATCGTCCAGATGGGATCGTCACCGTCGCTGCCTCCGGTGATCCCGTTGGGGCCAGTGACTTCCGTGTACTGCCGACGCTCAACGATCTTCCACCTCTCACCGTCCCACTCCGCCAGCACGCCGCGTTCTTCCTCTGTCTTGGCTTCGCCGCCCACCAAGACATCCTTGTAACTTCCAACATGCAATTCCCCATTGTTAGAAATCACCAAACGTCCTTGCGAGGTGTAGCCCCCCTTCCCGTGCCAACCCGGAACGGGCTTCTTGAACAATCGATTGACCTTCAAGGAGTGCACGTTGGCTTCCCAAATCGCGCCTTCCATGTCGATGTAGTAAACCATGTTTTCAGGGTCTTTTAGATGCCGCGTGATCGCCGTCACTCGCATCGGCATGTCGCTCGGCGAGATCGTTCGCACGTTGCCTTTGGCATCGATCAGATGATGTCCAATCAGCAACTGCTGTGACTCTTCATGGATCATCCGCCCCGCAGGTGTCCCGCCGACGCTTTCGGGATGCACGTTCAAAGGCTTCGTCAAATCGGGATCAACGGAGAACAACTTGTGCTCGCTGCCGCGTGGCATGTGTGGTGCATAATTGACCATCCAAAGCTTGCCGGCCCACGGCACGATCGCCCCGATCCCACACTCGTTGTGGCCTGTTTTCAAATGAGCCCCGTTCTGGCTGTAAATGCCATACGTCGTCAGGTGCGGGTAAACGCCGCTGATGAAAAGATCCGTCCGAATCGGCTTGGGCGCTTCGACAGTAGCGGACCCACCGTCCTGCTGAGTCGACGGTTTGGAAACAAGCGTCGCGTTCCATCGATTTGCGGACGCTTCCATGTTCGACCGCTGACGTTTCAACTGAGTTCGCAAGTCCTCCAAAACGTCGCGGTACTTTGGAGCCGAAACCAGATTGAACTGTTCGATGGGATCCTTTTGCAGGTCGTAAAGCTCCTCCCAAACCTTCCCTTCTTTTGTTTCGGTGCGAATCAACTTTCGTGTTTGATCGCGAATCGCCCAATGAGGTTGGCTTCCCAATTGAGGCGTGGGAGCTTCGTACAGAAAACTGGTTCGCCAATCGGTGACAGTTTCTCCGCGAGCGATCGGCAACAGGCTTCGTCCTTGTTGCTCGTCACCGGATGCCACACCTGCGATATCCAGAATGGTGGCTGCCACGTCAACGTTCAGCACCATTTCCCGAGCGACCTGCTGCTTGACTCCCGGCCCAAAGATTGCCATCGGAATTCGCATCGATTCCTCGTACGCCAGCACCTTGCTCGTCATGCCATGTTCCCCGAGGAACCAGCCATTGTCGCCCATCAAAATGACCCACGTGTTTTCGCGAATCTCTAGTCGCTCAAGCTCGTCGAACACTCGACCAACCGCCCGGTCCATCTGTTCCACACTGGCGTAATAATCTCGCGTGTGCGATCGGATTTTGTTCGGGTCCTGGTAACCGTACTTCTCTGCTTGAATGCGATTTCGCGAGGTCTTCAGGTAGGCTGGCTTGCCCTCGAGATCATCGTCCCACGTGGTCGGCAAAGGCATCTTCTCAGTTTCATACTTTGCCAGAATTGTTTCTTCGGCCGGCCAAGTGTGCCGATGATCCATGTGCGGGACCTGAGTGTTCATCCACATTATAAACGGCTTCTGTTGTTGCTTCGCTTGACGAATGAACCGGATCGACTCATCCGCCGTCACATCATCGACAAACCCTGGCATCTTCTTGGACTCACCATCGACCTTGAACCGACGGTCGTACCAAGTCCCGTTCGAATGACACACCGATGCGAACTGGAAACCAGCTTCTTCCGGCGTGGTCTTGAGATGCCACTTCCCCGTGACTGCTGTCAAATAGCCTGAACCACGCAACTTGGATGCAAACGTCGATGCCGGGGATCGAAGGCTCACGTTGCCAATCGAGGTGACTCCATTGATACTTCCGTACTGACCTGTCAAACAAGCGGCACGACTGGGTGAACAAATCGCCAGAACAGCAAACGCATTCTCGAATCGAGTCCCCTGCTCACAAATCCGCTGCAAATTCGGCGTGTTGATCAAACCGTCTTTCGTGTCCGACAAACAGTCCGCGCGATGATCATCGGTCAGCACAAATAGAATGTTCGGACGAGCCGACGAGCGCAACTCCCCCGCGTCAAACTCGGAGTGAACCGTTGTGGGAATCGAGCAAACGGACAGCAGAAACAGGCAGACAAAAACCAGACGCGAACGAGGGTGCATAATTGTGCCGGGAACCTTTGAGCGGGAATCAGGGACTGCAATTAAATAACCTGGATCGCTCAAATTGGACACTTTCTCGCTAAGGAACGCAAAAGAAGCATTTTCTCGTCCAAAGTCCAGGCCGGACGGCTATTTCCCTCCGACGCCATCCCGAAACTCGCCCGCACGTCGTATTCACGGAACCCAGCGCATGACCGACTCCGACGCTTCGATCACCGGCCCCGTTGATCGCACCGAAGAATTCGTTCGCCTGCTCGGGCAAACCCGTCGGCATCGTTTTGCTTACCTGATGAGCCTGATGAATGACCGAAATGACGTCGAAGAAGTCCTACAAGAAACTGACTTGGTACTGTGGCGAAAGTTTGATGACTTCGAACTGGGAACCAACTTCACGGCTTGGTCGTGCCGCGTTGCATTCAATCAGATGAGAGCGTGGCGGCAGAAACAGCACCGAAGTCGATTGCAGTTTTCAAATGAATTTCTTGACGCCGTCGCAACCCAACTGGACACACAAACGGAACGATACGACAAACGCTTGGAAACGCTGCGTGCCTGCGTCCGTTCCTTGCCCGATCGACACCAGCAACTGATTCAGCAGCGGTACACCGACGGTGACAAAATCGAATCGATCGCCGCTCAAACCGGTCGATCCCTCGACGCGATCTATCGCATGCTCAGCCGCATTCGTGATTCACTGCGAGATTGCGTGTCTCGCAAAATGGAGGCAGGCCTGACGTCATGAACGACTCCCACCAAAAACGATTCCTGGAATTGCGAGACGTGGCTCTCGACGGTCGCGCCACTCAAGAAGAAATTCGCGAACTCGAATCCATCGCGATGGCGTCCCCCGAACGACTCCGCGAATTTGCTGAGGCGGCTGCGATCCATGGCGAACTGTGTTTGCTGGGCATCGAGGCTCGCGAACAACAACCAACCGCGAATCCAGTGACTCGCGAAACAAAGGGTTCTCGAACCTGGCAAAGCATCACTTGGGCGATGGCCTTGGCCGCTTCCGTTCTGGTGGCGACTGCCCTTTGGAACCGCAACGCCACCCCAGCGGATTCCAACGAAACCTTCGCGGTGCTGGAAACAACGGTCCAATGTCTGTGGCAGACGTCGACCGTGCCGCTCGCGGAAGGACAACGACTCGGCGTCGGACACTTGCGATTGGCCAGCGGGTTTGCGTCGCTGCGTTTTGACAACGAAACCCAATTGGACCTGGAAGGCCCTGCCGACCTGCAAATCCTCGATCCAATGCACTGTCGTCTCGCCAGTGGAACCGCAGTCGTCACCGTCCGCGATGGCTTGCGAGGATTCGTCGTCGACACCCCGACTGGTCGCCTGACCGATCAAGGAACTAGCTTCGGCGTGTCAGTCAAATCCGATGGAGCCTCCGTGGTCGAGGTGTTTGATGGACGCGTCGATCTCGAAGTTCGGGAAACAGGCGAAACGCGAAGCCTGACCCAACAGACATCGGCGTGGTTGTTGTCCCAGCAAATCTTGTCACCCAATGAATACCGCCAGCCTTCAACAAACGACGCTCGCCGGCTGACACAAATCTTCACCTCTCAAGGCGACGGCGGGGACGTCTGGATCCAACGCGATCCTGAAAACCGAAAGGGCCCCGAAGATCTGTTGCTCGTCAAAAAGTCCGATGAACTGATTGAGTTCGATCGCCAGATCCGCCTGCGGTTTGATCTGCGAGGCCTGGCTGACCAGCCGATCGAGCGAGCCGTTTTGCAGCTCACCGCGGTTCCTTCAGGAATCGGATTCGCATCGCGAACTCCCGACTCAACGTTCTCGGTCTACGGACGCTCTCTCCCGAACGAAGCAACGCCGTTTTCACCCGACACCGTTCCTTGGTTGGATTTGGAAACCGAAACCAGTGGCTGGTCTTTGGTCGATCGTTTTGTGATTCCGAAAGGCAGCCAATCGGAGTCTCACACCATCGAGTCCGCGTTGCTCAACGATCTTGTGAACCAACACCGCAGCGACATCCTTGAACTTGTGATCGTCCGCGACACACCGGAAACCCTGGACGGGGGATTGGTTCATGCCTTTGCCAGTTCGCGACATGAATCCATCCCCGGTCCTACCTTGCGAGTCTGGCAGTAAGAGCCTCGTCGCGAAATTTTAGTGCACATGCTGTCCTAGAAAACGTCGCATGTGATTCGCGATCACGTCACCGTCTTCTTCCAGTGCAAAGTGACCGGTATCAAGCAGGTGCAACTCCGCGTTCTTCAGATCGCGTTGATAAGGATACGCACCTTCGGCAGGAAAGATCGCGTCGTTCTTTCCCCATACGATCAATGTCGGCGGTTGATGCTCACGAAGATAGGCCTGCCACTTCGGATACAAAGGCGGGTTGCTGCCATAACTGTGGAACATCTCAAGCTGGATCTCTTGGTTTCCCGGTCGATCGAGCAGCGGCTGCACGTGCGCCCAATTGTCGGGACTGATCGTCGCGACATCGCGAACGCCATGGTTGAATTGCCACTTGGTTGCTTCCAACGTTAGGAAAGAACGCAGTGCGTTGCGATTCTGCTTCGAACGCTTCTTCCACAGCTTTTTCACGGGAACCCAAAACTCATTGTCGATGCCTTCTTCATAGGCGTTTCCATTCTGAACAATCAGCGATTGAACTCGTTCTGGATGTGCCGTCGCCAAACGGAATCCGACCGGGGCACCGTAGTCCATCACGTACAACGAGTATCGATCCAGCTTCAATCGTTCAGTGAAAACCTGAATCACGCGAGCCACGTTGTCGAACGTGTACTCGAATTCATCAACCGGCGGAGCCGAACTGTATCCGAACCCGGGATAGTCCGGTGCGACCACGTGATAGCGATCCGCCAAAGCCGGAATCAGATTTCGAAACATGTGCGACGAGGTCGGAAAACCGTGCAACAGCAACACGGTGGGTGCATCCTTCGGCCCTGCTTCTCGGTAAAAGATCTCCAAATCGTCGATCTGCATCGTGCGATGCATGACCTGTGAATCCGCCGCGATGTGCGAGTGGTCTTCTGCGGATGCGGTTGCAGCGATAGGACCGGAAAGAGCCACAACGAGGGCCGTTCCGATGACCCCGTAGGCGAGTGATTGAATTTTCATGATTTGATATTTTGAGTTGATTGGATGGGTGGTCGGATGGATGTTCAATCGTCTGTTCGTTCACAAATTGCCCTCGCGGAAACGGTGGTCACGCGAGGGCAGGTGATCAACGGCTTCACTTCACGAGTTCTTCCAGCCCCGGATCGTCCGATGGTCGGATGCCCAGGGGCCAATGAAACTTTCGCTCCGAGGCATCGATCGCATGGTCGTTGATGCTGGCTTCACGACGCCGCATCAAACCATCAGGATCAAATTCCCAGTTCTCATTTCCATAGGCACGAAACCAACTTCCGGAATCGGTTTGGTACTCGTACTGGAACCGAACCGCGATTCGGTTTTCGCTGAATGACCACAATTGCTTGGTCAGTCGGTATTCCTTTTCAGAGTCCCACTTGTCGGACAAAAAGTGGACAATCTGTTCGCGTCCTCGCAGGAACACGTCTCGGTTCCGCCACTCGCTATCAATGGAATACGCCAGCGAAACTCGTTGCGGGTCGCGTGAATTCCAAGCGTCTTCCGCGGCTCGCACTTTCTGCAGCGCGGTCTCGCGAGTGAACGGGGGGCGTATGTCAGTTGGACTTGCCATGTTGGCTCTACCTTTTCTTTCGGTTCAACGGTTTGTTACCCGCGACGAGCTCAGGCAACACTGCCGGCCGTCGTTGGGCACCCACACGACTCAGTCGATGACTCCGCAGGCAACGGCTCCACGGCGGGGAAATCAACCTTCGTTTGCGAAACGTGATTGGTGTAATTGGTAAGAACATTCAGCGCCACGTTGGCCACCGCCTCAACGATCTCCGCATCATTCACTCCCGACTCTCGTGCGGCTGCGATCTCGGCGTCTGAAACGAAGCCACGTTTTTCAACGACCAAATTCGCAAACGCCAAGATTGCTCCTGACTTCGCGTCATCTGCCTTGCCCCGACGAGCGTCCAAAATTTGATCCGCAGTCAGACCCGACATTTTGCCGATCGCCGTGTGAGCACTGAGGCAGTATTCGCATGAGTTGGTCTCACCAACGGCGAGAGCAATTTGCTCGCGCTGTTTGGCGGACAGTTCACCGGCAGCGAGCGCTCCGCTGAACTTCAAATAGGCATCCAGGACGGCGGGTGAATTGGCCATCACTCGCATCATGTTGGGTGTCATTCCAAGCTTGGCTTGAACGCCATCAAGCAGTTCTTTGGCTTTGCCGGTCGCTTGAGCAGGGTTCACAGTTTCGATTCGGGACATGATTGGACTCCGTTGGGATCCGAGAGATTCAAAAGTCACCAGCAACAACTGCCGGCGTTGGATCCCTCTTAGGCACGAATCGTGCCAATGACACCAACAAGAACGCAAGTCATTACCCAGAAACACCTTACGAAGTTTCACCTGCAATTTCCGATAGCACGAAATTTCGTGCTTCAACGATTTATCGTTGTTAAAGCATGAGATTTCGTGCCATACTTCGGGCATGAACCAGCACAACGTTCCCGTCATTCGAGATCCCAAATCGCTTTTGTTAGCGATGGCGCAGCAACGCAGTGTGGCGGACGTGCTGCGATTGGTCGTCGATCACCTGGACCGTTCCGACGCAGTCGCGTTGGCTCGAATCTGGTTGATCCGCCCCGGGGCCGGTTGCCTGTCGTGTCCGATGCGAAACGAATGCCCGGACCAAACGCAATGCCTGCATTTGGTCGCCAGCGCAGGAACATCGATCGTCGATCCCGATACAGATTTGACTCGCATCGAGGGTGAGTTCCGACGATTCCCATTGGGAGTTCGCAAGGTCGGACGAATCGCGGCGACAGGAACGCCACTTGAGATTCCCGATATCGATGGCGATCCCGAATGGCTGGTGAAACTTGATTGGGCCAAGTCAGAAGGCATCCGTGGATTCGGTGGGCAACCACTGATCCATCGCGGCAAATCCCTCGGCGTGCTCGGAGTGTTCGCTCGTTCCGCCATCGGCGACGCATGCTTGGACTGGATGCGGATGATTGCGGACCACGTGGCTTCCGCCATCGCGAACGCGCAGGCTTGGGAAGAAATTGAATCGCTTCGCGGCCGTCTGGAACTTGAAAACGATTACCTGCAAGAAGAACTCCGCGGCGAAGCCTTTGGCGAAATGGTTGGGCAAAGCGATGCGTTGCAAACCGTTGCCCAGCAGATTCGGTTGGTTGCACCAACCGACTCGACCGTGTTGGTGATGGGTGAAAGCGGAACCGGGAAGGAATTGGTCGCTCGCGAGATTCACGCTCGCTCGAATCGACACGAACGACCACTGATCAAAGTC
>NZ_JBICHO010000191.1:0-18633 GCF_043100905.1 Rhodopirellula sp. JB055
AGTTCCATGGTCACACCGGAAGCAGCGGCGAACGTGGCATCATGGGGCGTTCTGGGACACGGACTATGGGAAATCGCAGGAGGGTTGTTGCTGGGGATCGCCGTTGGATTGCCGATGGCGCTGTTGACCGGCCGAATCAAATCGGGAGAACTCACGATCGTCGAAACGCTCGGGTTCGTGCTGTTGTGCAGCGGGTTGGCGATGTACTTTGAACTTTCTTACGTGATGGCGTGCATGGCGATGGGGGCGACTGTGTCCAACCTCGCTCATCATCACCACCGGCCGTTCCATGCGATTGAAGAAGTGGAACAACCGTTTCTGATCGTGTTCTTTGTTTTAGCTGGTTTCCAATTCCAACTGGATCAATTGGTGCACGTCGGCTGGATCGGCTTGGGATACATTGTCGCTCGAGTGATCGGCAAATTCGTCGGTGCCTATTTGGGTGCCTCCGCGGCGGGAGCACCGCCAGTCGTCCGCCGGCACGTGGGGTTTTGCCTGTTGCCACAAGCCGGCGTTGCGCTGGGATTGGCGTTGATGGTGGCACAGCGGTATCCGGAGATGGGCGAGAAAGTGTTGACGACCATTGTCGGAACCACTTTTGTTTTTGAACTGGTTGGTCCTGTGGTGACGCGTTGGCAATTGATGCTTTCCGGCGAAGCAGAAGACGGGACTTCCCGTCCTGAGACGCAGGCAAGGTCCTGAGAAGGTAGGGCCCCATTGTTTCATCGCACGCAGGATGGGCACTCTTGCCCGTCACAGTCGGCCAAGACCACCCATCACAACCCGAACGCGTCAGCGAGGGACTCCCCCAATCCCACGACGGTCCCATCCGGGGCGAAACGCAGACACGAGCCACTCTCTTTCTTTCGAACGTCGCTCGCTAGCGTTCAGTGTGGCCCCTCGCTGGCGCGTATTGAAATTGCGCTTTTGCGTGAGGCATTGGGTTTTTCACAACCCGACGCGTCAGCGAGGCGAAGTCAACATCGTTTTTCCCTCGCTGACGCTTCGGGTTGTGAGAAAAGCGGAACTTCAAAACGCGTCAGCGAGGCGAAGTCAATATCGTTTGTCCCTCGCTGACGCTTCGGGTTGTGAGAAAATCGCAACTTCAAAACTGGGGCGTCGGGTTATGAAGTGGTGCGGTCCTCATACCGGCGACCGTTTTCGATCGCAGCCTTGCGAGCGGCAATCACCTCAATCCTTCTGGCCGACCGCTCAGGAGCCGGACGTCAAGGCTTCGAAGCCGATGACGACGTCCAGCAATTCTTCCGTGATCGAGGTTTGACGTTGAGTCTTGAAGGCAGTGTTCAGTTCATCGAGCGTTTCTTCGATGTTCTTCTCCGCGGCTTGCATGGCCGCGATTCGGCTGGCGTTCTCGCTGGCCAAAGACTCCGCACAGGCTTGATACAACGAAACATAGAGGCTTTGTCGAATCAGCAATGAAAACAGTTCTTCTCGATCACCTCCGAACGTTGGCAAACAGGGCGATTCCCAAGGCTCGGAGGAAAGTTGCTGCAGCCATGCCAGGTCGATCGGTAACAGTTGCGTCGTGTTGGGTTGGTACGATCCCGCAGAGGATCGAATGTTCGAGTGGATCCTCAGCGTCGTCAGATGGCGTTGCTCGCGGAGGGATTCCACCGCAGTCAGAAGGTCGCTAACGCAGCCCGCGATTTCGGGAACCGACGTTGGAATGCGAAACGCCTCTTCGACGGTCCAGCCACTGTCGGTCAACAAGAACGCGACGCGAGAACCGACGATCCACAACGCCTCGGGGGGCCGAGGGCAATGGTGGGCGTGATGTTCCAACGCGTGTGTTGCGATCTGTTCATTGAATTGACCGCACATGCCTTGATCGCTTCCGATGACGATCACGCCATGATGGGACGATTCTTCGGCATCGTTTCTGGCAGTGTTTTCGCCGCTCCATTCGCTGGCGGGCAACTGCCGCAGTCGTTGCTCCTTCAGGATCACTTGCAGTCCCAATTGAATGGTTTGGTTGTAATCCTTCAGTGCGTCTGCAGCTCGCTGGTATTGATGGATGCGAACGGCAGCCAAGGTTTTCATTGTTGTCACGACCGACTGCAGGTCGGTTGCGGTTTCTATCTTTCGTCGCAAGAGTTCAAGCGTGGGCATGAACCGCTCCCTCAGCAATCTTGGCGATTTGTGCGACCTGTTCTTCGTCCAACTTTTCGCCGCTCAGCATTTTGTTGCATAACTCGGGGGCTTTTGCCGTCACTGCATCCTGGATGGCTCGTTCTAAGCCTGGCAATTGGGCCACGGGTTCGCCATCCAACACGCCATTGGTCACTGCGACTAGCGAGGCGATTTGCTGGGGCAAAGTGAGCGGTTGAAACTGCGTCTGTTTGAGGATCTCCCGTATCAGCCGGCCGCGATTGAGCGTTGCACGGGTGTCCTCGTCCAGTTGGCTGCTGAAGCGTGCAAAGCGTTCGAGTTCTTCAAACTGGGAATACGTCAATCGCAAGTCACCCGCCACGACACGGTAGGCGGGCAACTGAGTTTTGCCGCCCACTCGCGAAACGCTGCGTCCGACATCGATCGCGGGCAAGACGCCTTTGCGAAACAGTGTGGGTGACAAGTAGATCTGTCCGTCGGTGATGGAAATCAAGTTGGTTGGGATGTACGCCGACACGTTTTGGGCTTCCGTTTCGATGATCGGCAGCGCTGTCAAAGAGCCACCACCGGCACTCGGGATCAAGTGTGTCGAACGTTCCAGCAAACGCGAATGCACGTAGAAAATGTCGCCAGGAAAAGCTTCTCGGCCAGGCGGACGCCGTAGCAACAACGACAGATGCCGGTAGGCTCGAGCGTGCGATGTCAAATCATCGTAGACAATCAAGACGTCGCGTCCCTGCCGCATGAAATGTTCCCCCATCGTCGTTGCCGCGTAGGGTGCCAGGAACTGCAATCCTGGCGGGGCATCGTCCGCCCCGATGACCACAATGGTGTGATCCAAGGCGTCGTGGCGGCGTAGGTTTTCGATCACCCGAGCCACGCCGGTGCTGCGTTGACCAATGCTGCAATAGATGCAAATCACATCACGGCCGCGTTGATTGATGATCGTGTCGACCGCAATGGCAGTTTTGCCGGTTTGGCGATCGCCCAGCAGCAATTGTCGCTGGCCTCGCCCGATGGGAATCATCGCGTCGATGACTTTCAGCCCGGATTGCAGCGGGACCGTGACCGGAGCTCGTTGCATGATCGGTGGCGCATCACGTTCACACGGTTCACGTTGTAAATCATCCAGCGAGCGGCCACCGTCGAGCGGTCGGCCAACCGGATCGACGACACGGCCGAGAAGCTGGTCGCCAACGGGCGTGTCCAGCACCGTGTGCATCCGCTCAACTCTGGATCCCGTCCTGATCTGTTCGCTGGAATCCAAGAGGACACAGCCGACTTGATCGGGATCCAAGTTGAAGGCATATCCCAGGTGACCGCCAGCAAACCGGAGCACTTCGTCGACTTGCACGTGGGGCAAACCGTGCACGCGTGCGATCCCGCGTTGCACCTCTTCGACGGTGCCGATTTCGGTGACGGATAGTTCGTCGGGTTGAGAACTCACCGCATGTCCGAATTGGCGAGCGGCGGCTTCGAGCGTTTCCAAGTAGGTGGTCATGGTCGTCAGTGGGGATGACCGTGGCGAGTGCGACACGCAGCAGCAATCCTTGTTTTCAGGGAGAGTGCCGCGCCAGAATGCTCGCGGGAGATCATGCCACATTGGCCTCCATCTTTTTGAGAGCACGTTCAGCATTCCATGGCAGACTGTACCCGCCTGCGTCCACTTCGAAGCCCGCGATCAATTGCGAATCCGTTTCGAATTGAACGTTTGCGTCAGCGTGTAAAATTTGATGGATGCCATCGCGAATCTGAGCACGGTCGTCGTCGTGCAAGTCAACCGCGGATCGCACGATGACTGGGTTTCCCGAATCGGTCAGTTGAGTGGCAATCGCGGCGCGTTGGTTCTCATCGAGCGTTTGCAATCGCTTCACAAACGTTTGGCAAATCCGTTTTTGAAGATCGGTGTCGGCCAATTTTTCAACCGCTTCGCGTGCGGCTTGAAAACCCATTCGTTGGATGTCACGCCGAGTCTGATCCGCCAAGTCCTTCTGATCGCGTTCAAAGGTCGACGTCCAGTGCGCTCGCCGTGTGTCGGCCTCTTTTCGTGCGTCAGCAATCATTCGCTGGCGTTCGCTGTCGGCGTCGGCCTTGGCTTTTGCTAACAAGGCCTCTCGTTGTTCTTCCAGTGACCGGGTCTGTTTTTCGAACGCGAGGCGTTGCTGATTCGCTTCGGCCTTCGCGGCTTCCGCATCGGTCAATCGCTGAGTCACCTTTTGCTCTCTCGCCTGCATCGCGTGAACGATGGGACCGTAGAGGAAGTGTTTCAACAGCCCTACCAGAACCAGGAAGTTGATGATTTGTGCGGTGAAGGTGAACCAATCAATGCTCATCGTTTTGTATCCCTGGTCACTGCGTGAGATGATTCCAAAATGGGTTGGCGAAAAGCAGAATCATTGAAACCACAAAGCAGTAGATGGCGGTCGACTCGACCATGGCCAAACCGACAAACAGGGTTCGAGTGATCGTGTTGGACGAATCCGGTTGCTGGGCGATTGAGCTGAGGGCTTGAGCCACTGCACGGCCTTCGGCAAACGCCGGCCCGATCGATCCGATGGCGGTGGTCAACCCCGCCATGATGATGCTGGCGACGGCAATCATCGTGGTGCTATCCATGGTGTCTTCCTTGTTGGTAGTAAGTGGAAATCATTGTTCGGCGGTAGAGTTTTTTTAACGATGCACTCATGTTTCGGGTTGGATCACTTGGCGGCTTTGGTTGCCGACGCGATGTAGACCATCGCCAAAACGGCAAAGATGTAGGCCTGTATGATTCCGGTTAACAGTCCAAGGACTTGCATCACAATCGGAATGAACAACGGGACGAAACTGATCAAAATCGCGGCGATCACAGTGCCGCTCATCATGTTCCCGTAGAGACGCACAGCCAGTGCCAAAGTCCGTGAAAGTTCGCCAATCAGGTTGAATGGCAACATCAACGGTGTTGGTTGCAAATAACGTTTTAGGTAGTGGCCAACCCCGTGGGAGGCGATTCCAAACACCGGCACCGCGACAAACACGCAAGTCGCCAAGGCCGCGGTTGTCGAAAGCGAACCGGTGGGCGGAACATACCCGGGCACAATGCTCAACAGGTTGGCCACGGCGATGAACAGAAACAGCGTTCCGACAAAGGGCAGGTAGGGCCCCGGATCATGCCGGCTGACATCCCGGATTTGGTCGCGAATTCCGGTGACCAGCACTTCCAATAGGTTTTGCCAACGCGGGATATCGGTGTCGCTCGTCAGTTTTCGCGTGATCCACCACGATCCGACAACCAACAGCGTCATCACCATCCAGGTGAAAGCGAGCGTGGCGTTGATCTTCACAACTGGCCACGCATCCCATTGCCAAAGGATCCATTCGTCCGATGAAATCTGCACTCCGCTCATGGCTTGCTCCTGGGAGGCAATGTTTTGGACGACGAATTGTGCACCGGTACGAGTTGGAAGTTTGCGTCACGGTGGGCGATGGTGCACACGCCGACTGTGCGAATGAGCGCGAACCCAATCGCGGCTGCAACAAGGATTCGCCAATCTCCGCCGCGGGCCAACAGACCAAAGGTTGCGATCACCACGGCCATCCGCAGGAACGCACTTCCGGTGTGCAACAACCAAGGTTGACGTGATGCCGGCAAGCGAATGGTCGTCCACCACAACGAGGCGACAAAGAACGCGGCTGCTGCGGCGCCCGCAAAGAATCCGCCTGTCAATTCAATCCAATCATTCATCTTCATTCTCCCGGTTGACCCACCACCAAGCGTTCAAACATCCCGTTGCGACACCACCAATCAAGAGCATCAATGTCCAAGAAAATTGGCTCGGCCAGCGTTCGTCGATCCAAATTCCCGCGGCAATGCCGATCAGCGTTGGTATCGCGATGGACCATCCGACCAATCCGAACATGCCCAGCCCGAACCACGCTGAACGATCGCCTTGTTGACGAGCGTCGAGCTTGCGAGATTGCTTCGCATCGACGTTGTCCTGCAGCGTTTGACGCTTGTTCATTGCTATTTCTGTTCCTTTACACCACATGGTCTTCGGTGAGCGCCATCGTGCGGCGTATGAAATCCGCTTCCAGCTTCGCGACCGCGGAATGGGCCGCACGTTGCTGCTCATCCATCTGCGAAAATTCTTCGCGGACCAGACGCCGCAGTTCCTCCAGTTCCGCACCGTGCGACGCGGCTTCGGCGGCAATGTGCACCTGGTCGGTTCGCTTGACCAAGATCCCAGTTCCGACCGCTGCGAAGGCCTCCTTTCCGGATTCGTCTTCCCAGCTCAGCAAACCGGGCACCAAAGCGGCGAGGAAGTCCACATGTCGCGGCAACAAACAAAAACTTCCGTGCGTGCCTTCGGCGATGACTTTGTTGACGGTGAGATCCAGCACAACCTCATTGGGCGTGTTCAGTGTCAGCCTCATGATTTGTTGCTCGGAAGTTTGCCCACCATGTACAGGTCTCGTTCGGGACGATCTTGAAACTCGTCATTCAAGATTCGCTCGCAGCCTTCCAGGGTGTCGTCGATGCTCACCATGTGTCCCTCGTGCCCGGTGAACTGCTGCGTCGTGAAGAAGGGCTGGGTCAAAAATCGTTCCAGTCTTCGAGCTCGGTTGACTGTCAAGCGGTCCTGCCGAGACAGTTCCTCCATGCCCAACATTGCGATGATGTCCTTGAGTTCTTCGTATCCGGCCAGCGTTTGACGCACGTTGCTGGCGGTTTTGTAGTGCCGCTGGCCGACGACGCCTGGCAACATCATTTCCGAAGTGGATTTCAGCGGATCGATTGCAGGGTACAACCCTTCGCTGGCTCGTTTTCTCGAGAGCACCACGGTTGCGGACAGGTGCGAAAACGTGTGCACCGCAGACGGATCGGTGAAATCATCGGCGGGAACGTACACGGCTTGCACCGATGTGATCGCCGCGTCGGAAGTCGTGCAAATGCGTTCTTCCAATTCCGCCAAATCGCTGGCCAGCGACGGTTGATAGCCAACGCGAGACGGCAATTGCCCTAGCAAACCAGAGACTTCCATGCCCGCCTGCACAAACCGAAAGATGTTGTCAATCAGCAGCAACACGTCTTGTTTGGCATCGTCCCGAAACGATTCCGCCATCGTGAGCGCAGCGTGACCGACACGAAATCTGGCCCCCGGTGGTTCGTTCATTTGCCCGAACACCATGACTGTGTTGTCGCGAACGCCAGCGGTTCCCATTTCGCGGTACAGTTCTTCTGCTTCTCGGCACCGTTCGCCGATTCCGCAGAACAAACTGATTCCGTCGTGTCCACCGACGATGTTGTGAATCAACTCGGTGATCAGGACGGTTTTTCCGACGCCAGCACCTCCGAACAACCCTGCCTTGCCGCCTCGTTCCAGCGGCGACAGCAGATCGATGGCTTTGATTCCGGTTGTGAAAACTTCCGACTTCGCGATGCGGCGGTTGATCGTGGGCGGCGTTTGGTGAATGCTGCGGTGCTCGACCGATTCCAGCGATTCGCCATCATCGAGCGTGTTGCCAAAGACATCGAGCACTCGGCCCAACAGAGGTTTGCCAACCGGCACCTGCATTGGCCTTTTGAAGTTTCGCACGGGAGCACCTCGTGACAAACCGCGAGGCGAATTGATCGCTATCGCACGCACAGTGTGCGGATCGAGTTGGCTGGCGACCTCTGCGACCACGTTTCCGTCGGTTCCGATTTGCAGTTCGGAATTCATCGCTGGTGGTTCCGCGGGAAAATGCACGTCGATCACGCTTCCTCGTACCGCCACCACATGTCCAAGATCGCAGTCATTCAGCAAAGGGGTTTCGACTTCCATCGGTTGGTTCCGGCGTTGTATGAGACCGGTGTCTCAGTGGGGACAAAGACGACACCGCAATGGACTCGCATTCGCTGTGCCACTGGGGCTTCCACACGGTTGGTGACAAAAATGATCGAAATTACTTCGTCGCTTGGCGACAGCGAATCTCGATCTTCGCTCGGCTTGGGGACCGAATCTGACGAGCCTGCCGAGGCGGGTTCAGACGCAATCGTCGCGTGTCGTCGGGGTTTGAGTCATTCGGTGAGGTAGCTGCGGTCGTTCCAAAGGCGAATCACGCAATCCGTGCTGTGGTGGTGATAGCCCACGATGCTCAAGGCCGCTGTTCCCAAGAAAAAACAGTGGCCAGTTTCGGGTGGCAGCCCCAGCCAACAGGCCGCGAAAACTTGTAGGAAATGTTTGTGAGCAAAGAGCAGACAATCCTTGTGTTGCTGATGGACACGCTGGATGACACGACCAGCACGTTTTGCCACATCGTCCAGTGATTCACCGTTGGGGCATCCATCGCGAAACAGATTCCAGCCAGGGTTCTGAGTTTGGATTTGTTCCCGTGTCAGGCCTTCGTAGTCGCCACAATCCCATTCCGTCAGGTCGTCCATGATGGTGGCTTGTTCGGCGAATCCCGCTCGCTCGCAGGTTTTTGTCGCTCGTTGCAGAGGACTGGTCCAGACCTGTGCGAACGTCACTCCTTTCAAGCGGTTTCCAAGTTGGGTCGCGTTTCGTTCACCATTGGACGTCAAGGGTAAATCGGTGGAACCGGTGTGCTGGGCGGTGATCGTCCAAGGGGTTTCGCCATGCCGAGCAAGATAGACGCGCGGAAATCGATCGTTCATCGCGATGGACTCCATTGCCAGTTCCGCACCTCGGGCATGTCTTGTCCGTTCTTGTTGATGTAGCGACGGTGCTCGCCCAACTTCTCTTGCATCAATCGCTTCAGGCGTTGACCTGGTTCGCCAATCTCAGGCAAACGATCAATCACGTCCATCACTAAGTGAAAACGGTCCAGGTCATTCAGCACCGTCATGTCGAATGGCGTCGTGATCGTGCCTTCTTCCTTGTACCCCCGAACGTGGATGTTCGCATGATTGGTCCGCCGATAGGTCAGTCGGTGAACCAACCAAGGGTAGGAGTGAAAGGCGAAGATTACATGTTTGTCTTTCGTGAACAGAGCATCAAAGTCAGCATTGCTTAGGCCATGCGGGTGTTCCGACTCGGGTTGCAAACGCATCAAGTCAACCACGTTGACGACGCGAATGGTGAGGTCGGGCAAGTGTTCTCGCAGCATCGTTACCGCTGCCAGCGTTTCCAGCGTTGGCACATCGCCACAACAAGCCATCACGACATCGGGGCCACCGGTGGACTCATTGCCTGCCCAATCCCAAATCCCGATTCCTTTCGCACAGTGTTCCACCGCTTCGTCCATGGTCAGCCACTGCGGGGCGGGATGCTTGCCCGCAACAACGACGTTGACGTAGTGACGACTTCGCAAGCAGTGATCCATCACGGACAACAGGCAATTCGCGTCTGGAGGCAAATACACGCGAACGACCTCGGCCTTCTTGTTGACGACCACGTCGATGAATCCGGGGTCTTGGTGTGTGAACCCGTTGTGGTCCTGACGCCAAACGTGTGAAGCCAGCAAATAGTTCAGCGACGCGATTTTGTGTCGCCAAGGCAACTCCGATGTCACCTTCAACCATTTCGCATGTTGGTTGAACATGGAGTCGACGATGTGAACGAACGCTTCATAGCAATTGAACAACCCGTGCCGTCCGGTCAGCAGGTAGCCTTCCAACCAACCTTCGCATTGATGTTCGCTGAGCATCTCAAGAACACGGCCGGTCGGAGCCAGCGATTCGTCGTTGGGAACTGTGGCTGCGTTCCATTGTCGCTGAGTCACATCGAAGACGGCTTCTAAACCGTTGGAGATTGTCTCGTCGGGTCCGAAGACGCGAAAGTTCTTTTGGTCGTCGTTCAGTTGGACGATATCGCGAATGAATTTGCCGGTAACGTGCGTGTCACCAATGCCTTTGCAACCGCGCTGTGTGATTTCAACCGCGTAATCACGGAAATCAGGCAACTTCAGTGATTTCAGCAACCCGCCGCCGTTGGCATGCGGATTGGCTCCCATGCGGCGATCGCCGGTGGGTGCCAACT
This sequence comes from Rhodopirellula sp. JB055, assembly GCF_043100905.1. Lineage (NCBI taxonomy): Bacteria > Pseudomonadati > Planctomycetota > Planctomycetia > Pirellulales > Pirellulaceae > Rhodopirellula > Rhodopirellula sp. JB055. The sequence continues at coordinate 10,092 of NZ_JBICHO010000191.1, forward strand.
CGGCGACCTCAGATCGCAAGCGTCCGCTTTCGTCAAACAGCTCTTCCGGACGGTAGCTGCGGAGCCATTCCTCGAGTTGACGCAGGTGATCGGGATGGGTCGCGGGATCCGAAAGCGGGACTTGGTGGGAGTGGAACGTGCCTTCGATCGGCACACCGTCCACAAATTTGGGGCCCGTCCATCCCTTGGGCGACCGCAACACGATCATGGGCCAACGAGGGCGATTGGCGTCGCCATTTTCGCGAGCGTTGTGTTGGATGGATTGAATTTGTTCCACTGCTTCGTCCAGAGCTTCGGCCATCTTTGCATGCATCTGCATTGGGTCGTCGCCTTCGACAAAGATGGGAGTCCATCCGTAGCCTCGCATCAGTTGATCTAATTCCTCATGGTCGATCCGAGCGAGGAGGGTTGGGTTGGCGATCTTGAATCCGTTCAAATGCAGGATCGGCAAGACAGCGCCGTCGCTGGCCGGATTCAAGAACTTGTTCGAGTGCCAAGCGGTGGCCAAGGGGCCCGTTTCCGCTTCGCCGTCTCCGACCACGCACGCGACAATCAAATCCGGATTGTCGAACACGGCCCCGAAGGAGTGGCTGAGCGAATAGCCAAGTTCACCGCCTTCGTGAATGGAGCCGGGACACTCCGGGGACGCATGACTGGGGATTCCTCCTGGGAAAGAGAACTGAACGAACAGTTTTCGCAGTCCCTCTTCGTCTTGTGAGATCTCTGGATAAATTTCGCTGTAGGAACCTTCCAAGTAGGTGTTGGCGACCACGGACGGTCCCCCGTGTCCGGGACCTGAGACATAGATCATGTTGAGGTCGTATTGCTTGATGATCCGATTCAAATGAGCGTAGATGAAGTTTTGACCGGGTGTGGTTCCCCAGTGACCCAGCAGCATGTGTTTGACGTCTTCAATCTTGAGTGGACGCTTCAGCAGCGGGTTGTCATAGAGGTAGATCTGTCCAACCGACAAATAATTCGCGGCTCTCCAATAGGCGTCGATCGTTTGCAGCGTCTTTTGGGTGACTTGGTTTGATTCAAGTGTTTCAATCATGCCCTTGGCCTTCTTGGGAGGATGGACAGCGTCACGACGCATTGGCAATCGCTGTACCACTGGCTGTTAGAAAGCGTCTCAATGATCGAACCACCATGATTTGTTGATTGCCAAGGGGGTGAAAGGCGTTGGGGCTGTGACAGGATGTCATTTCTCGCACAGTCGATGTGCGGGAGGGGACATGGTTCCTCGCTGACGGGGCGGGGTTCCGTTTGCACTGGAGCGCGTTTTAGGGGCTCGTGCTTCGCTGGCGGATGTTTTGACATCGTGTGGGCACGGGAATCGCAAGGTGAATCCATGCTGTCCGACGACGGTTTGAATTCAGATCGTCATTCACTTACCCGGCAATTCCAATGAGCACTCCAGCATCCACCCATCGCCTGCCCACTGAGCCCGACGCTCATGTTCTTTCACGACACTTTCGAACCGGCGTCCGAATTCTGTTGGCTGCCAGTTTGATCGGGACATGCGTGAGCCTGTTTTGGTATCCAGCGGTTGCCTACCTGGCCGCGATTCCGATTCCGTTTCTTTATGCCGTGTTGGCGTATGCGAACTACTTAGAATCGCGATCCCAGGCGAGCGTGTTGAGGGAACGTGACCCGAATCGACTGACGAAAGATGAGATCGATGCCGATGTCGAAACCGCGGGTGTGATTTTGATCTTGAAAGTATTGGGCGTCCTCGCCGCAGCCGCCTTCATCATCGCGGCGGCCTTTTACGAATGGCAGTATGTGGGGATGATCGCGTCCGGATTGTTCTTTCTGGCGGTGCTGATCAACATACCGTTTCTGCCGTTGTTCTTCGTCGAGGCCGAACATGACGAGCTCGACCGGTTGCGATCTGGGAAGCAAGCTTCGGAATGATTCGCCCGGGAAGAGGCGGGCTGTTCTTCCGAAGATTGATTCGAGAGAGCAGGTTCACGAAGCTCGGCGATGGGCGGGAGCCGGCAACCAACCTTCTTCGATGTACCATTGTGCGGTTTGATTCAGCCGGCTTTGCAAGGCGCACGCGGGGCGAAAGACGGTGTCATGTTCTTACGCTCGGCCACTGCAAATCCAAGACCCTGCAGTGGCCTCACGGGCTTTGTCCAATCCGAGGATGTGAGCCCGCCGGCGGACTTGGCTGGCGATTTCATTGATCGCGGCGATTGCCCATACGGCGGACTTGGGGTTGTGCAGGACTCGCACGTGATCGTGCCCGAGGGCCAAACCGACCATTTGACCGAGTTCCGCGTAAGTCGGTGACTCATCGGCTGCGACGAAGTAGCGACCAACACTCGGATCATCCGGTTCCACTCGGCGACCCTTGCGAGACGCCAAGATCAAGGCGGCTGCCAAGTCGTCCCCGTGAATGACCGAAAACTGCTCGTCAGAGAATCCGGGCACCAGGTGCAGGTTCCAACGGGCTATGCTGTCGAACATCGTCCAACCGTCGCGATCCGCTTCGCCCAGCACGATCGGCGGACGAATGATCGTCAGCGGGACGTCGGCGGCAAACTCATTCACTGCGAATTCACCAGCCAGTTTGCTGCGTCCATAGTTGGAGACGGGATTGGCTTCGTCGGTTTCCGTTCGCGGGCAACGGCAAGTGGTCGGCCCGGCGGCTGCCAAGGAAGACACGTGAACCAAAGTGGGCGGAGTGAGCTGATGGGCGCAGCAACGCGCGACGATTCGCGCGCCTTCCACATTGATCCGGTCCATTGTGCTTTTCCGAAGACTCTTCGTCGCTCCGGCCAAGTGGTAAACCACATCGACATTCGCCAGATGCTTTGAGAAAGAATCCGGGTTCCGGATGTCGCCCGTGACGAATCGAGGATGCAGCTCGTCGAGTTGACTGGTGTCCGAAGATTCGCGAACCAAACAGGTCACATCGTGGCCCGCGTCGCGAAGTTGACGAACGAGGTGTCCGCCGATGAAGCCGCTGGCTCCGGTGACAAAAGCGTGTGTCATGGTACATCTTTGAAGTGAATCGTGTTCATCAATGCGCGGCATCCCGTCGTCAACACGAACGGTACGAGCTCGCGAGTCCGGGGGGAAACGCAAGCAGCGTGCCAGATCGGATTGCACGGCACGGCAACTGCGTCTCAGTGAAGCACGCATCCCATTCGAATCCACAACCGTCTCACCTAGTCGGCCCGTCATGAAACCCCCACTGGACAAGCTGCTTGCCGAGATTCGTGAGCTGGAAGGTCTCGTCTCGGAAAAGATTCAGCAGACACAAACCAAGTTGACCTTTGAAATCGATCGCGGTCGCGCGGTGTTCTCTCCGGAGGTTCGCAAACGTCATCGAGCCCAGACGCGTCGTGTTTGGCGAACGATTTGGGAATCACCGTTCCTGACAATCTTGACCGCGCCGGTGATCTATTCGCTGATCATTCCGTTGGCACTGCTCGACCTCTTCGTCAGCTTGTATCAATGGATATGTTTTCCCGTGTATCGCGTCCCGCGAGTACGCCGTCGCGAGTACGTTGTGATCGACCGGCACCTGCTGAGCTATCTCAATGTGATTGAAAAACTGAACTGCGTTTACTGCGGATACGGAAACGGCGTGCTTGCCTATGCCAGCGAGATCGCAGCTCGTACGGAGCAGTACTGGTGCCCGATCAAACACGCGAAACTCAGCAAGGGTTGCCACAGTCGTCAGTGCTTGTTCTGTGACTTTGGAGACGCCGATGGGTTCCGAAGTCAATACGCGACCTTGCGAGAACGATTCGACGATATCGACAAGGACATCAACTCCATCTCCCGATCGGCCCCCGGTCAGGTCGCCGCTCTGCGTGAACCAGAAGAGACGCTGAAGGAAGCTGAGCGGAAGAACTGAGATGAGTTTGGGTGAGCCGTCGAGATTTTGCTCACGCGTGTCCGGCAGTGAACGCTGGCGGGTCGCTGGCTGGGAAACTTTCGTCACCGGCTTCGTCGATCAAATCATTCTCGAAGTCATGCTTCGCGTCCGATTGCCATTTCACAGCCAATCGAGCGGCTTCGGCCACCTTGGCGAGCAACTCGGAGTACCGATGTGGCGGTTCACCTGACGTGAAGGCGTGAGCCTGTGATACAAAAATCTTTTCTTCGGCTTTGTCATTCGCAAGCGAATGTGCACATTGCTGAACACGGTCACATAGAGATTGCCATTCCGATTGGACAAAGGGATCGTTCATGGGGGGCCTCACGAGTGAAATACAAACGTTTGGGGCAAGGTGCAAAGTGCGAGCCAAATCGACGTCGTTGTTTAAAGGGCCCACACCGACGGCGGTTTCGGGGCGTCTGCTGTAGCAGAATTCGGTCGACTCATGAGCACATACGGCCAACGGCCGCGCGATCGCACACAGGGTGTGCCAGAGTCGACTGCTTGTTTGCCCAATGATTCGACACAAACGTTGCCAATTGAACTTGGTCCTCGTTTTGCATTCCTCGCGGATCGTTTTCACAAACTTTTCACTTCAACGAACACTCTTTGAAAAGGAATCGACTCATGTCTGTTCAGCTCAGCGAAGTCGCCCAAGGCAAATACTTGGAAGTCCATGTTTCCGGGAAGCTTGATCGCGAAACGTATCAAAGGCTTGTTCCGCTGGCGGAAGAACAAATTGCAGAGAACGGGAAGATCCGTGTTCTCTTTGCCATGCATGATTTCCATGGTTGGGACGCCGGTGCTTTGTGGGAAGACATCAAATTCGACGCCAAGCACTTCAGTGATTTTGAACGCATCGCCATCGTGGGTGAACGCAAATGGGAGCGAGGGATGGCGGTGTTCTGCAAACCCTTCACGACCGCTTCTGTGCGATACTACAACGACAGTGACATTGACGAAGCTCGCGAATGGTTGATGGAAGACTGATCCGATTTAATTTCGCCGGCGTTTGCGTCTGACCTCGTGAACATTGATTAAAGCTGGATTTATCTCCGATAGATATGTCAATGAACGAATTGGAAAAGATCGAGGGTTCGCCGTTCCCGCTGGGGGCCACTTGGATCGCGGAGGAGTCTTCGTTCAACTTTTCTTTGTATTCGCGACATGCAACTGCGGTGCACCTGTTGCTATACGGGAAAAGTGATTTGGTGCATCCTGCTCGTGAGGTGAGCCTCAACTACTTGACCAACAAATCAGGTCCGGTGTGGCATTGTCGGGTCGAGTGCCAACCAGATGACGAGTGGGCGTACTACGCCTATCGAGTCGACGGCCCGGCGCCACAAGGTGGCTTTGACTTTCACGATTTTGACTTTGAGAAGATTCTGCTGGATCCATTTGCAAAAGCAGTCTACTTTCCAAAGTCCTTTTCTCGCGATGCCGCTTGTCGGCCGGGTTCGAACGCGGGCCAAGCACCACTGGGGATTCTGCCGAATCGTCTTTGTGAATTTGATTGGCGAGACGACCACTCTCCCCGGCATGGCAGCGATTTGGTCATCTACGAGATGCACGTGCGAGGATTCACAAGGAATCCAAATTCCGGAGTCGCAGAAAGCAAACGTGGCACGTTCTCGGGAGTGATGGAGAAGATCCCCTACTTAGTCGAACTGGGAGTGACTGCGGTTCAGTTGATGCCGATCTTCCAGTTTGATCCTGACGAAGGAAACTACTGGGGGTACATGCCACTGAACTTCTTTGCGCCACATCACGCCTATTCAACCGACCCAGACGCGTGCAATCAACGCGATGAATTTTGCACGATGGTGAAGGCGTTGCACGACGCCGATATCGAAGTCCTCTTGGACGTTGTTTACAATCACACCTGCGAAGGCGATCACCGGGGGCCCACGTATTGTTGGAAGGGCATCGACAGTAGCACCGCGTACATGATGACGGGAAACCCAAACGTTCCGTATGCCAATCACAGTGGCACCGGCAATACACTGCACACTGCCAATCGAGCGGTTCGTCGAATGATTGTCGACAGCCTGCGCTTTTGGGACGCTCACATGCACGTCGATGGATTTCGATTTGATTTGGCGTCGGTCTTCACTCGAAACAGTGACGGTTCCATCAATCTGGAAGATCCACCCATCGTCAGTGAAATCGGTACTGACGCGGACCTCAGTGACGACCGGTTGATCGCCGAACCATGGGATGCCGACGGGCAATTTCAGTTGGGGCAGAAGTTTCCGGGGCAACGTTGGATGCAGTGGAACGCTCACTATCGCGATACGTTGCAGCGTTTCGTCCGCGGGGACGCTGGGATGGTGCCGGATCTGATGACGCGTTTATATGGCAGTTGTGATCTCTTTCCTGACGACCTTTCGCATGCGCTGCAGCCTCCGTTGAGCGTGAACTACATCACGTCGCACGATGGCAGCACGTTGTATGATTTGACGGCGTATAGCCAAAGACGCAACTGGGCCAACGGGAACAACAACACGGACGGAGCCAACGAGTTCAGTTGGGATTGTGGTTGGGAAGGTGATGAAGGGACTCCCCAGGAGATTCTCCAGCTTCGCAAGCAACAGGTCCGCAATTTTTTCTGTTTGTTGATGCTGTCCAATGGAACACCGATGTTTCGGATGGGGGATGAGTTCTTGCAGACTCAACGAGGCAACAACAACCCGTACAACCAAGACAACGAAACGAGTTGGTTGGATTGGGACCGACGCAAGGAGCACGCCGACGTCTTTGAGTTTGTCCGCGAAATGATAGCGTTTCGAAAGGCTCATCCGTCGATCAGTCGTTCGCGGTTTTGGCGTGAGGATGTGAGATGGTACGGAACAGACCATTTGGTCGACATGTCTCCTGATTCGCGGCAGCTTGCCTATTGTTTGCATGGCCACACACAGAACGATACGGATCTCTACGTGATGATCAACGCGGGAGCGGATACGGTCGAATTTGGGATCCAAGAGTGGGCGATTGAAAAGTGGCGTGTCGCGATCGATACCTCGTGTTCGTCGTTGAGAGAACTCGAAGCGAATCCTGCAAGCCAGTGCGTTGCTTCGCCGACCATGAATGTCCCCGCGAGATCCGTTTGCGTGTTGGTGGAACGTTCGATTTCTTCCGTGAGCTCAAATGCGTTCAGTCATGCTGTTGGCTGAGATGGTGGTGTGATAGATTTGCAGGGCCGCCAGTCATCCGAGACGTTGGTGCGTCATGGTGCATGAGGAAGCCATTTGAAACCTGTGCTTTGACGGCATGGATCGGGGCGTCATCGCTTTATCCAGTCACGTGGTCGCATCCGAAGCAAGGCTCGGCCAAGGCGGTCGTCCACGACATCCACTTGACGATTGAGCGTGCTTTGGGGGTGTTCTCAGCGTTGCTGGTTGCATCACACTCCGCCAGGTCAGAAACATGAACAATCGTTTGCAACTTGGAATCGCGGGACTAGCCGTGACCGCGATTCTGGTTCATTTGTTGCTACGGTTTGGTTTGAAAGTTGAAGGCGATTTCGTTGGGATCGCCATTGAGGACTGGCCATTGGTGGTTGCGCTCGTTTTGGGCGGTGTGCCGTTGGTTTGGAACTTGTTGGTCAAATTGTTTCAGGCTGAGTTTGGGTCGGACTTGCTGGCGGGGATTTCCATCGTGACCGGCGTGTTGCTTGGTGAATACTTGGCGGCGACGATCGTGGTTTTGATGTTGTCCGGCGGGGAAGCGCTGGAAGCCTACGCGGTTCGCAGTGCGTCATCGGTGTTGCGGGCTTTGGCCAACCGGATGCCCTCTGTTGCGCTCCGGCAGGTAGGAGACGGCACCGAAGAGATTTCACTGGACGAGATCGCGATCGGCGACACGGTGTTGATTCTTCCGCACAAGGTTTGCCCTGTTGATGCGACCGTGTTGTCGGGGCATAGCACCATGGACGAGTCGTACTTGACAGGCGAACCATACATGATGTCCAAGACACCGGGATCGCAGGTTCTGTCGGGGGCAATCAACGGAGACGCGGCGTTGACGGTTCGGGCTGACAAGCGTGCGGTCGATTCTCGCTATGCAAAGATCATGGAGGTGATGCAGGCGTCAGAGCAAGACCGCCCGAAGATCCGCCGGCTGGGTGATCAACTGGGGGCCTTTTACACGCCGTTGGCTGTCTTGATCGGTGTGATCGCTTGGATTGTCAGTGGTGATCCCGTGCGGTTTTTATCAGTGATGGTCGTTGCCACACCGTGCCCTTTGTTGATCGCCATTCCGGTTGCTATTCTCGGTGCCATTTCACTTTCAGCTCGTCGTTCGATCATCATTCGCGATCCATCCGTTTTAGAACAAGTCGATCGTTGCAAGACAATGATCTTTGATAAGACGGGCACGCTGACCTATGGTCGCCCCAAACTCATCGAGCAGTTGGTCGTCGCCGATCAGAATCCCGCTCGTGTGCTGAAGTTGGTGGCCAGTCTGGAACGTTATTCGAAGCATCCTTTGGCGGAAGCCATCGTCACCGCCGCGGCAGAATCCAGTGAAACTTCATCGCCAGGCAAACTGTTCAGCGTTTCAGAAATCAGTGAGCCTCCCGGTGCGGGACTTCGAGGGATCGTCGATGGTCACGAGATGCAACTCACCAGTCGAAAGAAGCTGCTC
>NZ_JBICHO010000192.1:0-23601 GCF_043100905.1 Rhodopirellula sp. JB055
CATCAACGAGTTCTGATTGTGCGATCGCTGATGTAGGCCAGGTCCTAACTGGCGATGGTGATCGGCCGGTTGATTATCCACGTCGACGTTGCGTTGAAACGGGTGGACGCCGCGCTTCGTTTCAAATCATTGGCGAGGTAGCCAGGTGGGACCTGGCCTACGTTTGCATCCACGAGTTCTGAATGTGTGATCGCTGTTGTAGGCCAGGTCTTACCTGGCGATGGTGATCGGCTGGTTGATTGGCCACGTCGACGGTGCGTTGAAACGGGTGGACGCCGCGCTTTGTTTCAAAGCATTGGCGAGGTTGCCAGGTGGAACCTGGCCTACGTTGGCATCAACGAGTTCTGAATGTGTGATCGCTGCTGTAGGCCAGGTCCTACCTGGCGATTGGCGATCGGCGGGGTGATTGGCCACGTCGACGGTGCGTTGAAATCGGGTGGACGCCGCGCTTTGTTCCAAAGCATTGGCGAGGTTGCCAGGTGGGACCTGGCCTACGTTGGCTACGTTGGCATCAACGAGTTCTGATTGTGTGATCGCTGTTGTAGGCCAGGTCCTACCTGGCGATGGTGATCGGCCGGTTCATTGGCCACGTCGATGGTGCGTTGAAATCGGGTGGACGCCGCGCTTTGTTCCAAAGCATTGGCGAGGTTGCCAGGTGGGACCTGGCCTACGTTGGCATCAACGAGTTCTGGGTGTGTGATCGCTGCTGACTGCATTTGATTTTCCACGAATGGGGGATATCGAGTTTCGTGCGGGAATCTGCTGGCGTCCGGCACTGCCACCTCACCTCTTCCGAATGGCTTTGTCGAAGTCCCGTTCGGCAGTCCTGTTCCTCCTGTCACAGTTGAGGATTGCTCCCTTCCATTCTCTGGCATTTCGTTCGGGGCGGGACCAGCACCGCCTCAATTTGCGGGTGAGAAAATCCCCTTTGGTTCTTATCCACGTGGTCAACCCGATCGCGTCGAATCGGGCGTGTTGTCTCAATTGCAGAACGCTGATTTCGCTTTCCAACCGTTGAGAACACCGTTGCTGTTCCGAAACCCGTTTCATTGGTTGCAAGCGGATTGAATGCAACATTCGTTGTGGGAAGATGTTCACGCGGAAACTCGTTCCAGGTTTCAGTGAGGACGGCATCGATTTCTGTTCATGCAGGGCTGCCGAGATAGAGGTTCCGAGATTCAATCCATCGATCCATGTTGACGCTCAATACCACTGCATCGCGTAGTCTTTGAAACGCTGCAGCGTGGATTGGCGATCGACGGGACTCGCGAATCGAGTGGCGAGTTCCGGATGATCGGCCAGCCTTGAGACGAGTCGTAGGGTGGAGCCCTGTTGTTCGCTCCAATGAGTCGAGCCTGACGCTGCGAGTTCGGCTTGGCGGATAGCCAGGCGAGCTTGAACCCCTTCTCGAATGATCGGATCAGGGTGTTCGAGCAAACAAAAGGTGGAAAGCAAACCTTCGTCGCTGATCGGTTTGACGGCCAACATCACCGACGGGGCGGAGTAACCCGAGTTGACTCGGGAAGCATTGTAGCGATGGGAAAGGTAGTCGACTGGCGTCACGCTGTAGGCGATCACGACGATGGTCAACGCCAACATCTGCGAGCGAAGCAACCACCAGAAATTCTTAGTGGTCGCGATCTTGTAAACGACCAAAGCGAAACCAATCGCGACGGCGGTGATCCCAAACAGGCCAACCATACGAAGGCGAGTCATTCCGTTGTAGCCGATGTAGATCAGCAAACGGTTGTAAACCGCCAAGGCAAGCAGCAGGTTTTCCGCGGACCAGATCCACGCCCACCAACGAACCTTGGGCATGCGAGGGTCGGCGAGCAGACTGCGTCCGAAGATGACCGAGAGAGAAACCGTTGCCAGTCCCAAAGCGATGGTCAGCCACGCGGCGCCTTGATGAGCGTAGCCGGCGTAGTAAAAACCCTCTGGGAAATCGCGTCGCCAAAGTGTCCAAAATTCAAAGCACAAGTAGGCGGCGAAGAGTGTCGCGACAGCGATCAATGTGTTGCGATAGGCGAAGTAGAGACCCGATTCCGCTGATGCGACCGCGGGTTGGTTTTCCGAATGGTCGCCGAATCGCAAATGCGGACGGAGCGGGCGAATCAATCCCACGCCGATCGTCAACGCCAAGACGCAGAACGGGATCTCCCAAACGGAAAAATTGCTGAACCAATCCAAAGTGAGGTTCCAGGCGGACTGAACGCGTCCGCTGACCCAGGAAACCAAATCAGGGTTGGCCATCACGAAGATTCCTCCGAAAGCCAACACGGCGCCGACGGGAAGCAGAACCGAAGCAAGTCGATGATGGCTGCGAACTTGATCAATCGCTTGGCTGGTCAACCGGTAGCGAGAGATACGGTCGATGCCCGTGACGAAGCTACGGCCGAACCAAAGAAAACCTTCCATTACGAAGGGAACCACACCGCTAGCGGCCATCGACATGGCAACCACCAAGACCGTCGCTGAGAAGATTGCCAACGGAGATCCTTGCCAAAGCAATCTCAGTGCAACCAAACCGGCCAACGCCCCGCAAATGGCGAGCGAGCGTCGGTGAGGTGAATTTTGGGCGGCGTACCGAAAGAGGATTGGCGTCAGCACCAAGAAGATTGCAATCGACAAGTAAGTCGCCAGCCGAAAGATCAACACGTCCGCAGCGAATGTCCAAACAACAGCCGCCGTGATCTCGCGGGTTGCCAGGCGGATCGGAATCCCACGGTCTTCACCCGCCACATTCGAGGGAGAATCAGACAGGGGGTCGGCTGGGGTGCTCAGGTTGCTGGACATTGCGAATCACCTTCGTGTGAGAGAAGACCCGGAGACACTTGAAAACAACGCCACCTATTCTGGCCAATTCTTTTGGAGCGAACGGACCTGCCACGGGCAATCTCAGTATAGACCGGACGGTTGCAGGAGTGCCAATCACCGGGATTTCGAACCGTTGGTCGCTTCGCGATCGGTCTGGTGGGTGGGCGCCGATCGGCAGGTTCGGCTTGGAAGGTTGTGTTGATGGAAGTGGCGTTTGATTCGTGTCCATCGTGCGCGCTCAGCGATCAATCGTTGGCTTGATTTGTGTGGAAGTTGCTGCATCAACCAAGCGTTGCGCCGAACCCGAAGGATTCTTCGGTTCTTCATGGAAGAAAGTTGGTGGCTGGCATAGCCGTTGCGTGAGGTCGGTGCTGTCGTCAGACGGCGACGTTCTTCAATTCCCGAACGATTCCACAATCAACAAGAGGTATGTCATGACTTCATTCAGAAGAAGTCTCTTCTTCGCAGCAGCGGCCATCTGCTCCGCTTCCCTGCTTCCAACCGCCCAAGCTCAAACGTCCTTGTCGACTGGCGATGGGTTCTTGAAGGTGTCCAGTCAGATGCCGGAGGAGGTTCGTCTCGGCGAGAGTTTCCAATACACCGTTGAGGTCACCAACATTGCTGACTCGGTGACGCTTCACCAGGTCAAGTTGGCTCAGAAGAACGCAGAAGGGCTGACCATCGAATCCGTTTCGCAGTCGGGCAAACAGCAGGACAAGAAGAAGTCGCAGTCCGAAAGCAAACAAAAGAAGAACAGCAACAGCAAGAATCAAATGGTGATTCAAATGCTGAAGCCCGGCGAATCGCGAAAATTCGACGTCGAAGCGGTTGCGGATAAAGAAGGTGAGATCCGTAGTTGCTTGGAAGTTGTCAGCTACAAACCTGCGATTTGTTTGACCAGCGAGGCTGTGAAGCCCCAATTGGAGCTGACGAAGTTTGCGCCCAAAGAGGCAAACCGCTGCAATGTCATCGAGGTGGAATACACGCTGAAGAATGGCGGCAGTGGCGATGTTGGCCCAATCACCATCACGGATTCACTTGGTGATGGGTTGGCGACGATCGATGGCGAGAAAGAGTTGAAGTTCAATGTCGATGGGCTGAAAGCCGGTGACACTCGTAAGTTTTTGGCTCGCGTCTATGCGGCAAAAAGCGGTGAATTCGGCAGTCGTGCCGTGGCAAAAGCAGACGAAAGCGACTTGAGTTCGCGCAGTCAAAAGACGCAAACCAAAGTGGTCTCGGCGGACTTGGTGGCCAACGTCAACGGACCCAATCGTTTGTACGGGAATGACCTCGCGCACTTCACCGCGACGATCACGAACCAAGGCAATGCTCCTGCCGAAGATGTTCGGATCAACTTGATGTGGCCAGAAGCAGCCAACCTGGCGGATCTGAGTGAACCGCAGTTGAAGTCCAGCGATCAGTCGCAAGAGAGCAACTCGAAGAAGCAGCCTGAAGGTCAGCCTACCGTTGCAAAATCGGACAATCAGTCGGGTTCGAATTCGGAGAATGGCAAGAACGGTGAGCAATCGAAGCAGGATGATTCGCCCAAGATGGCTGAAGAAATGCTGACGATTGACAAACTGAATCCTGGCCAAAGTGCCACGATTGATTACGCCATTCGAACTGGTGAATTGGACGAGATTCCTACGAAGGTGAAAGCAACCAGTGTTTGCACCGTCGACCCTGCCGAGTCGCAAGACAATGCGACCACGCGTGCAACTGCGACTGCGATGGCCCGTGCCAAGGTCGTGCGTTTGCCCGCTCTGCAATTGACGGTTGTTGACGACGAAGACCCTGTCAAAGATGGAAGTGAAGTGACGTACACCATCACCGTGTGGAATGAAGGCGACGCGATCGACAACAATGTTCGCCTGACCGCTGAACTGCCAGAGGGATTGAAGTTCGTGTCCGCTGATGGACCAACGGATTTGAAAGAAGAAGGTCAAAAGGTCCAGTTTGCACCCATCAAGAAAATGCAACCGGGCGATGAAGTGACCTACACCGTCAAAGCAGAAGGTGATGGAGAAGGCTCGGTTCGATTGACAACCCAATTGGCCAGCCAATCGCTTTCATCGAAAATCACGGCGGAAGAACCCACGCGAATTTTCAAACGCTGATCGGTTGAATGCCAGTCTGAACTGGTGAACGACGGATGATTGACTGAGCAGGCTCGCGGCCATTTTGGCTTCGAGCCTGTTTTTGTTGCCGGGATGGTTCCTATTGGTGATCACAATCGGAATGAGATTTGCAACCGATGATGTCGAACTGTTTTGTGATTCGAGGCCTTCGAAACGCAGCATCACTCTTACCTCGTATCAAAACTCCAAATCGTTGAATTTCCATGGGCGACTCGTTTCAGCAGCGAAGACGGATCGACCGTCCGGCTGATTGGGGCGGGACGAAGTCGACCGTTCATTTGCCTTCGTCGTCAAGGGGAAGCGATCCGTGGCTGATCGTGATCGCGATTTGTCTGCTTTGCGGTTTGCTGTATCTGGGCGCGGCTTTGTTCGTGCCCTTGTCAATCGCTGTGCTGGCGTACCTGACGTTGCGACCCGCGGTTTCGCGTCTTTGCAAACGAGGTGTTCCGAAGTCGTTGGCCAGTGGTTTGGTCATCTTGGTGGCGTTCATGTCGATCGCCTTGATTGCAACTGTTCTCTATTCACCCATGCAAACTTGGATGGACCGAGCACCAGAAAGCTTGCATCGATTCCGCGGGAACTTTGATTCTTTGACCGAGAGGATCGACGAGGTGAATGAGGCGGAAGAGTCGGTCCGCCAGACAGGAGAAGAGATCGGAGTCGAGAAAACGTTGAAGATTCAAGTGGACCAGCCTGAGTTGATTGATTCCTCGTATTTGATCAACACAACGGGCAGCGTTTTGGCATTCATCATGGCCATCGCTGTGCTGACGTTCTTCATGCTTTCCACGGGTGACGATCTTCTCAATCGAATCTTGAACGTGTTGCCTGATGAGGAGCGGCGAGAGAACGTTCTGAGAACCATTGGAGACATTCAAGACAACGTCGGTCGCTATCTCGCCCAGATCAGCGCGATCAATTTGGGGTTGGCGGTTGCGGCGACGCTGGTCATGTGGGCAGTGGGAATGCCCACGCCGATCTTGTGGGGTGTGTTGGCCGGCTTGTTCAATTTCATTCCTTATGTCGGGCCGCTCGGAGCAACCGCACTGGTGTTGCTAGCAGCAGGCAGCGCGTTCGATTCTTCGACGCGAGCGCTCCTCACCGCGTTTGCGTTCTGGTTGGTGACCGCGATTGAGGGGCAATTCATCACGCCCGCAGTCGTCGGACGAACTTTGAAAGTCGGTCCGATCGTGGTCCTTGTCGCTGTCGCGTTTTGGGGCGTGATGTGGGGATTGCCGGGGGTTCTGTTGGCCGTCCCAATGCTGATCATGATGCGCCAAATTTTCGCCGCCTTTGAATCGACGTTCCCGCTGGCCGTTGTTCTGGGGGAAGAATCATGCGACGACAGCACGGAGGATTGTGAGCCCATCAAAGAGGATCAACCCCTCGCGGAAATGGCGACCTCGTGAAGCGGGAACCCGCATTCGCGTCGTTCTGAATGGGGATCGGTATGGGGTTTGCGAACGATAGGAAACAGCTCGTTTGACCGCGGATGTCATCGCGTGTTCCGGTCTGAGCGTTGCGTGTTCAACGCGATCGTCATCTATCCACTTTGTTCCATTGAGGCCTGATTCATGTCCGCCAACGCCACCTCTCGTTTCTCTTGGCATGGTTTCCAAGAAGCTCGTTTGCCAAAGGTTCCGTCTTGGGTGGAAACGCTCGGCAGGGCCGGCCATATCGCGAAGGGTGTCGTGTATTTCATTGTTGGGTTCCTCGCCTTTCGTGTCACCATTGGAGCCGGTGGTGAGGTTGGCGGGGCTCGCAATGCGATCCGTGAAATTGGCGAGCAGCCTTACGGAAAGTTTCTGTTGGGGGCAGTCGCCATTGGGTTGCTGGGGTACACCGCTTGGCGTTGGGTGCAGGCAATCAAGGACACCGAAGGGGCAGGAACAGAAGCAAAAGGGCTGGTGAAGCGAACCGGCTATGCGATCAGTGGCATCGCCTACTTGATACTCGGTTGCTATGCCGGGTCGTTGTCGCTCGGCTGGGTCGGCAGTTCATCGAACGGTCAGTCTTCGCAAGCGTCATTCTTGCTGGATAGCACGCCGGGGAGGATTGTCCTTGGGGCCGCAGGGATCGTGACGATCGGTGTAGGGATTTACTTTGTGGTGAAGGGTTATCAAGCCAAGTTCATGACGAAGTATCAGTTGGCCGAAATGAGTGACTCGTTTCGGACGACGGCGCTGCATGCGGGACGCATGGGGTTGATCACGCGCGGGATCGCTTTCGCAATCATTGGATCGTTTTTGGCTCAGTCTGCATGGCAGGGCACCGCGAATGGAGAAATCGCGGGAATGGGGGACGCACTTTCCGCCATCGCTGACCAGACGTTCGGTCGAATCCTATTAGGTGTCGTCGGATTTGGTTTGATGGCCTACGCGGTGCATATGTTTCTGCTTGGATGCTACCGGCGATTCAATGTTTCGAATGGGTAGGCTCCATTCCATCGCCACTCAGGTGAGAGCCAGCTGATGGCATGCGGTTCGGCGCGAATTTGCGGGGGTCAAACTCTCGGTACCGCTGTGCGGCGGCGTCGATTCCGCTGCAGGGGCCCATTCTGCAGGCCATTTGGGGTATGATGGGTTCTTCCAAGCAGCTTCGCCCTGGCACTGATTGATGCCGATTTGCAAACCGCGTGGTGTGTTGGTGAAAGAGCTTCGAGGCTTGGACGAGTTTCCATGTTGGCGGGAGAGCGTTAGACGCTGTCGCCATCGTGATTCGTCATGTGCCATTTTCTTTCGATCAGCAAAGTCGGGGTTCGATCATGTCAGCGGAAGCTTCTCCAGTCTTCAAGTCACCCGGAAACGATTCCGAGATGAACGAAGCGGCGGCCAAGGCTCGCAAAACGTTTCGCTATTTTTGGCGTGAAATGTCTTGGGAGTCTCGCCGCATCATTCCGGGGTTGGAATTGGCGGCCGTGAAGGCAACTTTCACCGATCCGCCTGAAGTGCGAGCGGAGGACCCCGATGCGTTGGAATGTGAACACATGTGGTTGATGGACGTTCGCTTTGATGGACGCAAGGTGGAAGGAACACTGATCAATTCTCCGACTTCCTTGAAGTCAGTCAGCGAAGGAGATCGGGTTCGGATTCCAGGGCGACAATTGTGCGATTGGATGTATGTGATCACCGGTGAAGTGTACGGAGGTTTCACGGTGGATTTGATGCGATCGCGAATGAGCAGTTCCGAACGCAAGCAGCATGACGATGCTTGGGGATTCAATTTTGGGGACGTTGGAGTGGTCAACCTGGTGCCTCCCGAATACATCGGTGAGACAGCAACCAAGAAGAAAGGTTTGTTCGCTCGTTTCAGCCATCCGGAGGTCAAGCCGCAAGACTATGCGAAGGTTGCTGAAGGCGAGCACCCCATGTCGGTCAACATGCGAGACTCATTCAGCGAAACGTTGACCGAGAATCCGGAGTTGGTTCATGAAGCAGACGACAACGGATACACGTTCTTGCATCAGTTGGCGTTGGCGGGATCGTTGGACGGTGTCGATGTTTGTTTGGAACATGGTGCCGACCCGAACCAGGCGGCTCCCAATGGGATGACTCCTTACACGCTGGCCAAGTGCCTGGGGTGGAAGCGTGTGATGGCTCGATTGAAAGACGCCGGCGCGGACGGTTGATGACTCGGGGGTCCGCCGAGGCCCAAACACGCGTTATCAAATTGGTCTGACTTCATGCGGCGAAGACGGGGAGTGGCAAAAGCGACACTGTCACTCCCGATGGCACCGGCTGTTCACGAGGAGCCGATTGGGTGACTGATGGATTGATTGGCGATAGAGTTTTGGGGAACCGTTTTGCACTTTCGTAGAGAATCTCTTTGATGTCGGCCGATCCCAATCCCTATTCTGTTGGTGATAGTGCCAACAACCATACGATTGCAGAGGCCCCCAGGACTTTCTGGGGCAGTTTCTTCGTGGTTGTGCGGGTTGGTTTCGTTTCGATCGTTTGGATGATCGTTTACTTCTTTGTGGCGGCGTTTGTGATCGGTTTTTTGACGGGGATTTACACCGCGGTTCGCTATTCCGTGGGAAATCCCCCGGCCAATCCGAGCCCTTGGTTCAGCATTGCCTGGATGTTTGCACCCCAGGTGATTGGCTTGATAGGGCTTGTGCTTGGATTGCTCGGGAGATTGCCTGGAACGCGAAGGTGACGTCAATCTTCGACGCGTTGAACGTCGACGTAGTAGGCACCGCAGATGGAATCTTGGTTGCCGTCGAGCATCCAGGTTTGCATCTCGATAGGGCCGGCGCTGAGTTGCGTTCGGAACGTGATAGATTCGCCAGATGAATCCGCTGGGCTGGTTTGGTCGAAGTCGCCGATCTTGAGTCGGCCAGACTTGATCGGCAGGGAGACACCAGCGGGAAAGGTTCCGTCCGTGACTTGCTTCATTGGAATGGATTGGTCGAGTTTCAAACCCGACTCTTTGGACCAACGGCGCAGTGCGAATTCATAAGTGCCGGGTTGATCGACGATCAGATGCCACACTCCGTTTTTGAGCACACCCCGACGGATTTGGACTTGTTGGTCAACAAAGATATCCAGCCATTCGCAAGCGGTCAGCAAGCTAGGGTTTTCTTGTTCGCTGCCGATCACAACGCGTTCGGGAGTCATCACATCGTCCTTGACGCCGTCCCACCAAGTCGCCAAGTGCTCTCGCATTTTCGCGACGATTTCGGGGTGGTATTGCGCTACGTTGTGGTATTGGTGAGTATATTGTTCGACTTTGTACAGACGTCGATTTTCGAGCAAACGCCATTTCTTCCACATCACCGCAGCACCATTGCGCCGGGGAATGGCGGGATTGCCTTTGGTGTAGGTGACTTTGAACTGTGGCATTCGGCTGTAGTTGATCACGAGCATCCGATCGGCCAGAGAATCGGTTTCTCCGAGCAGTCGTGGCGCGAGGCTGGTTCCATCCAGTGGACCGGGCAGGTGTTCCTCGCAATCGGCTAGGTCAGCGAGCGTTGGCAAAAGGTCTTGCACATGTGTCAGGTCATCGATTTTTTGGGCGGCGAGTTGGTTGGGCCAGCGGATCAGGCAGGGAACACGGTGACCACCTTCCCATAGTTTGGTCTTGTTGCCCCGCATGCCTGCGTTGAAGTAGTGGTGTCCGAAGGTGCTGCCGTTGTCGGTCAGGAAAACGAGGATCGTGTTTTCTGCGAGTCCGGATTCACTCAGAAACTGAGTCAGCTTGCCGACGTTGTCGTCGATGTTCAAACCCATCGCCAGAAAGCTGATCAGGTCTTCGAGGTTGCTGGGCGTGGTGTCGAGCTTCTGCTGGAGCTCCTGTTGCAGAGCTTTGTCTCGGCTGAGTGTCAGTCGGGCTCGGTCGCGATATTCATCGGGAACGAACCAAGGCCAGTGGGCGGAGTTCAGCGGAATGTAGGCGAAGAAGGAAGACTCTTCAGTGCTGGTTTGTTTTGCCCATGCGATGGCTTCGTCAAAGAACACGTCGGTGCAGTAGCCGGAATACGCGGCACGTTTTCCGTTGTGGATGTATGTGTCATCGAAGTAATCATTGTCCCAGTGATCGGGGACGCTGTTGATGTGCGAAGAAGGGAACCACAAGGCTTCGTCAAAACCTCGGTCTTCGGGACGGAAGGGATAGTTGTCGCCGAGGTGCCATTTTCCAAAGATCCCGGTTCGGTAGCCAGCGTCTTGGAATACATCGGCCATTGTTTTCAAGTCATGCCGCAACAGCGTTCGGCCACTGCTGACGTTGATCGCGGCGTTGCGAAACGCATCCAAGCCAGACATCAATTGCCCGCGAGTTGGCGTGCACATCGGAGCGACATGGAAATCCGTGAGTTGAACGCTTTCAGATGCCAGTCGGTCGATGGCGGGCGTTTGAGTGTAGGGGTTGCCGTTGAAAGAAAAGTCGCCGTATCCCTGGTCATCGGTCATGACCACAATCACGTTGGGGCGGGCACTCGAATCTGCTCGCAGCGAGGCCGGTAGGAAGCATTGGTTCATGAGTGCCGCACAACACCAAATCAGGAGTGTCGTTGCTCGGGGCCCGATCGAGCGTGCAAATTTTCGGCAGCGGCCGAAGGGATTCCGGGGAAGCGTTGCTCTATTCGGAAGCTGAAACATATTGATTCTCTGGGGCGGGGAATGCGGTGGGGGTGGGGCGATGGTAGGCAGGATGGACTCGAACATCAACAATGGTGAAGGCAGACAAGATTGATTTCGAGACCACGTGCACTGGGTTAGAATGGATGCATGATATGCGATCTCGACAGCAGCATCCCGGAGTGGATGGTGGAACATCCTGAGACAGAACATGTGTTCAACGAGTGCAAGCTGGACACGAGTTGCGCTGGCAAGTCACTGCGCTACGTTTGCATTCAGGCAGGGTTCAGTCCTCCTGAAATTCTGCAGAGGCTGAAGACGGCGATCAACCAATCCAAATGCGATGACTGAGTCGGATCTCAATCCTTCGCAAGCAAGTTGCATTGGTTTGGTCGTCTGTTGAAGACGAACTGAACGCGATCACACTCCGGTTGGCTCGATCAACAGGCTGCAGCCACGTCCGTCGGGATCCTCGAGTAGGAACCTTTGGGTGATCATTCAACTCCAACGTGAACCACGACTTCTTGTGGTCGGGATGGATCGTGGATTTCGAAATCGCCGAGATAGCTGCGGTTCAGTTGGCTGCTCCAAATCTCTTGCCATGTTTCGATGAGGGCTTGTGGCATTTCGCCGCGAGCGCGGAAGGTTGCGTAGTCGGCGACCGGTAGTTCGCGGAGCACGAAGTCATCCCCGGCACAACAGGCATCGATGACTTCGCACCCGAGGAAGAACGTGAAGGGTTGAGTATGGTCACCTTCGTAGTCGAAGTAGGCTGCGATCAGATTGTCGTCGACGCGATCCGGGATGTCGTCCGCAAGGTTCTCGCTGGTGAACCGCTGCCACAGAGCGGCAATGTCCTGCGGTGTGGCGTTGGAAGTTCGGGTTTCAATGCCGTACAGCGTTCGTGCTGGTAGGGTTTCAATGTTCATGATGGAGTTCCCAACGCTTGCACGCCGATTCGATCGCAGAAGTCACCGAAGCTTTCGCCGGGTTGGCGATGCTCTTTGAAGTGCAGAAACACAGGTCGCAACGTGGCAGCAATTTCGCTACGTGGCACTTGGTCTTTGTAGACCGATGCCATTTGATTGCCTCGAAGATTGCCGCCTAAAAACACAGTGTAGCGACCTTCGCCGGTTTTGCCGTCCATACTGCGACCGACCAAACCAACGTCCGAGTTGTAGGGGCGGGCGCATCCGTTGGGGCAACCGGTCATGCGAATGGAAAATTGTTCGTCTGCCAAATCGAGGTCATTTAGTTCCGTTTCGATGTCATCAATCACGCTTGGCAACACGCGTTCACTTTCGGTCACGGCGAGGCCACAGGTCGGCAGCGCCGGGCAGGCAAAAGAGAAGCGTCGCGCGTTGCTGATTTGTTCCATCGTCATGACGCCGTGATCCGCGAGGGCTTGATTGATCACTTCGCGTTGGCTTGGTTCGATGTCGCACAGCAGAATGTTTTGCTGTGCCGTCAATCTGCAATTGGTCACATGGTTTTCGAACAGCACGCGGAACGCGGATTTCAGTCGCAAGTCACCATCGTCTTTGACGCGACCGTTTTCGATAGGCAGGCCCAGGAACCATTTCCCGTCACCTTGTTCATGCCATCCCATGTGGTCGTCGTGTCCGGTCACATCGGCGGGATGCGGTTCAGGCAGTGGACGTGGCAGCAAACCCGTCGGCATGCCGCAGATCGATTCCGCTTCGGAAAGGTATTCCTCGACCTTCTTTTTGAACGCCGGCAACCCCATGTTGTGAATCGTGTATTTCAGTCTCGCTTGGCTACGATCGGCTCGGTTGCCAAAGTCTCGCTGCACCATGATGACTGCCGTGATGATTGGCAGCACCTGATCCGGTGTCACGAAGGTCAAACGTTTCGAGAGAGCCGGGAAGCAGTTTTTCTTGCTTGGGGTCGTGCCCATCCCGCCGCCGGTCAGCACGTTGAACCCAATCAACTGGTCACCCTCCGTCACGCCCAGCAACCCAAGGTCGTTGTCATAGATGTCAACGCAATTGTCCTCGCAGAGAGCCAACGCAATTTTGAATTTTCGAGGCAGGTAAGCGTTTCCATAGATCGGATCGGGTTCCGCCTCGGTTGGCGAGCCAGCGACCTGTTCACGATGGCCCGTTTCCAAATCCTTGATCCAGATTTCGTGGTAGGCACCGGTGGTGGGACGAACGTGAACGGCGATCTGGTCGGCGAGCTGTTGCAATTGATCGCGTAATTTGTTCTGTCGCAGCGGCGCCGGGCAGCAGCAGACATTGCGTGTCACATCACCGCACGCGGATTGGGTGGAGAGTTTGATTTCGTTGATCCGGTGGATCACACCCCATAAGTTGTCTTTGACAACTCCGTGCAATTGAATGCTTTGTCGCGTGGTGATTCGAATCGTGCCGTTGCCGAGTTCATCGGCGATGTCGAGTTCGCCAAGGAACTGCGCGGCGGTCATCTTTCCGCCTGGAATTCGGTTCCGGACCATGAACGAATAGGCCTTGCCCAGGCCCTCTTTGCGACGTGATTTTCTTAGGTCTCGGTCGTCTTGCTGATACGTGCCATGAAATTTCAGCAATTTGGTCGTGGCGTCTTCCACATGATCGGTGGTCGCGTCGGCCAGTTCCTCCACGATCTTTCCACGCAGCCCGACGCTGGCTTCCTTGATGAGTTCTACCTTGGACTTCTTGGGTTTTTCCGCCGCCATCAATGACTTTCCTGAAACCTGGGTCGCATGAAAACTTAAAAGATGCATCAGTCGTGCATGTTTCTAGGGCATTCCCAGATGCGTTGTCAAGTTTCCCCAGTGAGCTGGGCTTGCGTGAATCCATTCCTGCATCGATTGGCGGTTCAGTGGCAGGGGGACGCTGAGATGATGCTCGGGCAACGAGTGGTCTGCCAAGGTTCAGAGGAAGGGTTCATCGTCCACTGCCCTAAAAACAAGTCGTGACACACCACTAGGAAAAATCGTTTGGTTCAGTCGTGTTGCGAGCTAGAATGAAGGCATGACTGAACCAAGGACATTGATGAATCGCCGCGTTTGTTTGTCGTCTTTCGCGTGCTCGAGCATGGGAGCGTTCGTCGCGGCAGGAGCGACGATGCCAGCCAGACGTGCATTTGCCCAGGATGGTGCGTCGCCGGCCCAGGCGGATCCGGGGGCAGGTTCGGCGGTTGCAGCGGCTCCGATAGATTTGACAAAACCGCAGACGACTCGTTGGCGTTTAGGCGTGAAGATCGACACGCCGGTGACGTTCACTTCGGGATTGGCCACTTTTCCCGTGTTCATGGATTGGCCGGAGCAGACCGTTTCGGTTGTGGGACGAACGGTTGAAGGGCGAGTTGGCAATGTCGCGATTCGGGATTTGGACGGGGCGCGGCAAGTTGTCGTCACGATTCCCCGGTTGACGTCCAGCGGTTCTGTTCAGGTCGAGCTGGAAATGGAAACGGTTCGCCAGCCAATCATCGCGCCGACCGAGACAGAAGAGTTGACGGTTCCGGCACGTTTGCCTCGCCAGTTGCGGGCGTACATGGGAAACAGCCCCATGATTGATGCAACGAACCCTGCGATCCGGGCGTTGTCTCGCGAATTGGCTGGCGATGCGCCGGAGTCGTCTTGGGAAAAAGTGCGTCAGATCTACGATGTGGTTCGTGACAAAGTGCGATACGTTGAAGGTCCGATTCGCGATGCGTCGGACGCGCTCAAGACGGGCGAAGGGGACTGCGAAGACATGACCAGTTTGTTTGTGGCGCTGTGTCGCAACGCTGGCATTCCCGCGCGGATGGTCTGGATTCCCGGTCATTGCTATCCCGAGTTTTACATGGAGCCGAAGGGGGCGAAGGCTGATCGCGGCGAGTTGGCGGGGACTTGGTACCCGTGCCAGGCGGCAGGGACGGAGCAATTTGGCGGGATGTTAGAAGCTCGTCCGGTCCTGCAGAAGGGCGATCGGTTCCGGGTGCCGGAGCAGCGAACTCCGGTGCGTTACGTCGCTGAATTCTTTCGGTGCGATCGCCAAGGCTCCAAGGCGCCGCGAGTCGAATTTATTCGCGAGCGTGCTTGAGGGCGGCGTCCTGGAGGAATAGGCGACGTGGCGGTACACTTCACGGGCTGAGTGAATCGTTTCGAGTCTTGACCCCGTGAGCACATGTCCAACTTGCACGCTGCCCATTACGCCGACGCGATGGTGCGTGTCGATGCGCCCCTGATCCGCAACGAAGCCATCGCGGAGAACACGCATTTGCTTCGCGTGGCCGCGCCCGAGATTGCTCAGAGTTTTCGTCCGGGCCAATTTGTCATGATCCGTATGACGGGCGTGAATGCTCCGCTGATCGGTCGCGCGTTTGCGATCTACGATGTTCACCCCGGTGACGATGGCCAACCGGAATCGATTGATCTGATTTACCTTCGCAAGGGAGCGCTCACGGTTCCATTGTCGGAGGCTCCCGTGGGAACCATGGTGACCGTGTGGGGACCGCTGGGAAATGGGTTTGACGATCGGGCATGTGATCGACTGATCATGGCAGTGGGAGGAATTGGCCAGACCCCGATGTTGGCCGCGGGCCGAGACGCAAAGCATCGCGGTTGGGCCAAGGACGTCGAGTTGATCTACGGGGCTCGGCGAGCGTCGTTGTTGGCGGGTGTCGAGGATTTTCGAGCGGCCGAGTTTGAGGTGACCACTTGTACCGACGATGGGTCGGAAGGTCGTGCCGCGCGAGTTCCCGATGTGCTGGCCGATCGATTGGAAGCCATCCAGAAAGAGACGCCTGAAGCTCGGGTTCGAGTGATCACCTGTGGCCCCGAAATCATGATGGAAAAATCGGCGGAGGTGTGTCAGCGTCTCGGTGTCGATTGCCAGGTTTCGATGGAAACGCCGATGGCCTGCGGGATCGGGATTTGTTTCTCTTGTGTGGCCAAGGTCAAGCAAGACGATGGCGAATGGGATTACAAACGCACATGCGTGGAAGGTCCGATCTTCGACGCTTGCAAGATCGTGTGGGAGTGAGTGGGCGGTGCTGCCCGAACTCCGTTCGTTTGGTTTGACCTATCACGCTTGGTTTGATCTACGAGGCGTTGTAGGACTGAGCGAGTTTTCCAACGACGTCGGCGACTGCTTCTCGGTACTCGGCGGGTTCCAGTACCTCAGCATCGCTGCCGAGAGCCAAGACCTTTGGAAGTAGTTCGCGCGGGTGCGATGCGGGGACGGTGAGGATGGTGTCAGAGGCAGGGTCTTCTGTGTCGACAGGCTCGAGCTTCTGTTCGGGGTGCCAGGGGTCTTCGCGAAGGTACGACGCCGAACGGTTGCCCAGGCGGATTTTGACGGGCGTGCTGCTGTCGCCTGAAAAAATGCCGATGCTTTTGCCAAGGAACTCGTTCAGGTTGATCTTGGGGTCCGGTTTGAAGTAATCGTCCAGCACCGTGGCTTGCGTGAACCGGTCGAGTTTCCAGTTGCGGAGTCGTTCGGATTCGTCGGTGACTTCGGGGGCAGCAGCGACGACATAGATGCTGTTTTGGTGAACCGCCAATCCGTAGGGTTCGATCTGACGCACGGAGGCTTCGCGGCCGATCGGTTTGTATTTGATCTCGACCACGCGGTGTTCCAGGATCGCCCGATTGATCGTCTTCAGCATTCCCGATTGGGCTTCGTAGGTCTTGCTCGGCGTGCCGGAAACGTAGAGGACTTTGCGGTATCGTTGGTAGTGTTCGTAGACGCCTTCGGGGATCGCTTCTTGGACTTTGTTCCAGAACGTCTCGATGCCGTGCCAGTACTGGGTTCCCATTAGCGGGTAGAGCAGTTCGCGGCCGATCGACAGCGCGATCAGTTCGGTTGCCGAGAATGCGATTTCGTGGACCGCGGTGTGGTTGCGACCCAAGCGATAGATTCGACCACGCTCGAGGACTTCGTTTTGGATGTCGTATCCGGCGCCTTGGAGTGCCTCCAGGTCACGGCGGACCGTGCGGGTGTGAAGCGTCGACAACCCGAGATCCAGGATCAGGTCGCCGCGAAGTTCGTCCAGGGTTCGGCCAAAACGTGAATCTTCGAGGAGTTGCAGGAGCTTGTGTTGGCGGATCAGTTGTTCGTTGCGTGCCACGTCGAAGGTGCCTGGTGTCAGATGGTCGAGAGCAAGGTGTGAGCAGGTTGGTCAGACGCCGGAGGTGGGCCGCCAAGCGTGGGCTATGACTTGCGAGATTTGCGGCTCGTTTTCGATGGCGAATCCGATTGTTTCGCGGGCACGCGAATTCGTTGCATGGTGATCTCGCCGTCGGCGGTTTTTTCGACTTGGATCTGAGGTCCCGGTCGGCGTCCGCGGCGGGGGCCGACTTCCAGTGGCGTGAAGCGTTTGTTGATCGGTTGCAGCAGCTTGGTCAGGCAGTAGCTGTTGATGCTCAGACCAAGTTCTTTGGCTTCTTCGACGGCGGTCGCGTGCATCGATCGAGGCAGGCGAACGGTGATCACTCGCTCGGGTTCATGCTCCTTGGTCTTCGAATTGTCTTGGCTGCGGATCGAGGTCATGATCTCGAGCAGTTCCGCGAACTCGGGGGTGGATTCGAAATGCCTTCGTTGGGCGGCGTCGGGGAACAGTTTCCAGACGACTCCATCGCAGCCCATGATCTCGCGGTAAAAGACGACCCAGCTTCCGGTTTGGGCGAAGGCCTCGGCCGCCAGTTTCAGGACCATCTGTGGGCGGTGCTCGTAAGGCATCTCGGGATCGAACGGCGACAACTGGATGGGGCTGGTCGTTGGCGTGACCGATTTGGCTTGTCCCTTGGTGGCGGAGGTTGCTGTGCCGGTGGACCGAGCCAAGTCGCTGGCGTAAACAGCCGGCTGGGTGTCGCTCTCGCCAACCGGATCCACCGACGTGACCACCGTTTTTTGGTTCGCTCGCGAAACGGAGGCTTGTCGAGTGTCGGTGGAATCAGTGCGGCGGGAAGGCGATGACGTCATGTCGTGAGCGAAAGGGGCTGAAGGTGCACGGGTCGTTTGGGACGTGGTGCCATCCTCCGGGCCGATCAAACGCGTCTGCGGAACCTTTGCTAGCAAAGGGACTTACGTCGCCTGTGTTTGCCTGCTTGTTTTTTGTGCACGCCCTTTCCTGGCGGGGGCTTGGCGGGCTGCCTGTTTTTTGTGCATCGAAAGAGTGCTCGAATTGGAAGTGTCCACTTCGAAATGGTGCTTCGAGTTTTCGAAACAATTTTTTTGGAAGCGGCCTCTTGGTGTGTTGGTTCCCAGGTGAGTGATCGCATCGTAGCGATGCGATTCGGGGTGGGCGGTGCGGTAGAATTTTGGGAAGCTCTCCAGTCTGGAAGCCGGAGCAGACTTCGGCTCAACGGGTCCCACACCGAACACCAAAAGGAAACAGTCATGGCCAATGAAGCGCTGATCAATCAGCTCAACGAGATTCTCAAGCACGAGTGGACGGGAGTTGCTCAGTACTCCCAGGCCTCGTTCATCATCGAAGGTGTTTGGCGAGAGGTTTACGCTGACAAGTTCTTGGGCGACGCGAAGGAGTCCTTCGGTCACGCTCAGTTGGTGGGTGAGAAGATCTCCGCTCTGGGTGGCGTTCCAGTTGCCACTCGCAATGAGATCAAACAGAGCAAGAACTTGGTTGAAGTGCTCGAGTTCAGTCGCGATTTCGAAGCCAAGGCAGTCGAGATGTACACGCAAGCGATCGAGCTGGCCGAGCCGCAACGCAGCTTGGTTGTGTTTCTCGAAGACATCCTGAAGGAAGAGCAAGAAGGCGTCGATGAGTACACCAAATTGCTGCGTGACACGCCTGCGTCGCAAGCCTCGATGAGCGGTGAACCTGTCCGCAAGTCGGGCTGATCGGAACTGCTTTTTCGCACGGCGGGTCTGCTGTTGCAAAGTCGCCGAGTGTTCGATGGCAGCCCTGTCTTGGGGGTGCCATTTTTTATGCGCTCTCGCTCGTGGTCAGGCGGTTGGAGCTAGCGGCATCGAACGAGGTCGGACGGCGAAATGGAGTGCTTCGCCATAGTTGTTGCAGCGGCATCGAGGAAGCGGTCGGCATCGACCGGGTAGCCTGCCGTGGGTTGGAAGGGTTCCGTGCCGACCCAGCGATCAGCGAAGAATCGATTCAAGAACGTCATCGCGATTTCGCGGAGGCACTTCGCATGCAGGGAAGACATCGCGACGGGGACAAACGAATCGCCTTTGACGGTGAAGTGCATCCGCAGTTGGTGGTCTTGGGTACACACGTCGTAGACGCTGCAGCGATTGGTTTCATCCACGACGCGAACGGCCGCATCCGGGAACGTGGCTGCGATGACTCCCGCGTAATATCGTCGGCCGCCATGCCGGTCAAAGAAGATTTGGCCGTGGGTGTGAGAGCCAAGTTCGCTGGACTGGATCATGGAGGCGACCAAGCCCAGGCTGGTTTCTCCTAGCAGGTCACTTTTGTTGGCTGAGTTGCCGGTCGTTGGCGAAGGTTCGCAGAAAGCATTGAATGCTTTTGCGGTGATCATTCGGGCACGCGCGTCGGCGAGTTTCCATTCGGGCAGAGCCCAGGCATCGATGGCTGGGCCAACGGTGGTTTCATCTAACCAAGCGTCGGGCAGTTCTTTCAGCCAGTTGCCCGGCGGTAGCATCTCCGCGAGCCACGGGACCACGGCGACTGATTCGAGATCGGCGGGGATCAGTGTCGGCAAGCGTTCCTGCCAAGTGGATTCCGTTTGGCCCATCACGCGATGGGCAAAAGAAAGTACGCGGTGAAGGTTGCCCAGAGGGGATGTGTCACCACGTCGCTGCGTGCGACTTTGGAAGATGCGTTTGGAGTCATCGACCCGGATCTTTTGTCCGTCGATCATCACGGGCGATTTCATGACTTCCCATGTCGCCGCGATCTGGTCGTTCCAGGTTGTTGATTCCGCGGGGCCTTCCCAGAGTGTCGCGGCAACAACCAGCGGCCCGAGTTTGGGGCCGTAGCCGGCTTCGTCAACCGCGATCAGGTACATACAGCGGTGTCGAATTCCGGTGGCGTTTGGTAGTTCTCCGCAAAGCGGATCATCAGTTCCTCGTTGCTTAGCAGAGCATCGACGACATCCGATGCCCACTGTTTGCCGCGACCTTCCAAGAAGATTTTGCGGACTTTGTCCAGTGGCATGCCTTTGCGATAGGGGCGGTCACTGACCATGGCGTCAAATGAGTCCGCGACGGCCAGAATCTGTGCCGCTCGAGGAATGCTCTCGCCGGCGAGGCCATCTGGGTATCCACGGCCGTCCCAAGATTCATGGTGATGGCGAACGGCGGGAAGGATGTGCCGGAAGGGACGGATCCCCTTGAGGATTTCGTAGCCCAGGACCGGATGTTGCTTGATTTGATCGAATTCTTCGTCGGTCAATGCGCCGGGTTTTTTAAGCACCGAGTCATCAATGCCGATCTTGCCGATGTCGTGCAAGATCCCTGCCAGTTGAAGCGAGTCCGAATCGTGTTGGGACATTCCAAGACGCCGCGAAAGTGCGACGGCCAAGTCGGCAACGCGGGAACTGTGACCGCATGTGTATGCGTCCTTGGCGTCGAGTGCAGACGCGAGAGATCGCACCATGCCCTCTAGCATCGATTGCATTTCGATGTATTGGCGTTGGTTGACCAAGTGCATGGACAGCATCATCAACACCGATCGCACCAGGTCGATGTCAACCGTGTTGAATTCCGGTTGGTCATGGGTGCGGAGCGCAATCATGCGTCCCAGGTGAGTGCCGCCGCGGTGGATCGGCAAGATCATCAATCGGCGATTGTCGAGTTGAGGGTCATCGCTTTGATTGACAATGGTGATGTCGCGGACGATGCCATCGGTTTTGGCTGTGTGTCGCCAAGCGGCCGCGATGATCGATTCCAGTTCGGAGATTTCGATCGGGTCGCCAACCGATAGTCGTTCTGGTTCTTCGTCTAGGCATTCTGCATCGGCGGGGCAGAGTTCGACCACGGCAGTTCGCCAGGGAACGCAGACGGAGAGTTGCTTCAGCATGTCGATGCAAATCGCGTTTGCATCGCTTTCCAGTTCCAGTTTGGCTGTTAGGTCATGGATCAGTCGAATTTCTTCGAACTTGTCCGACAGGGAGATCGAGAGTTGCTCGATATCATGAACGAGTGTCTTGTTGACTCGCTCCATCGCCTCGTGAGGGCTGGCGGTGACGTTGGCTGCTTCGTTAGCAGCCCGTTCGGCAACGCAGATCCCGGCCAGCACGCTGGCGTGCAGCGGGTCGATGTCGGTTTTCGAACTGGTGAAAGAAGCGGTCATGCAAAACCGTACCACTTCGATGACAGCGAGTCGGAAATCAATGGGTTTTGGTAGCGGAGGATGGTGTTTCCCCCCGTTCAATTAGGAGGGATGTTCCGGTTAGTCTCTGTCGTCCATTTCGTGTTGAATATTGCGACGCTCATTCTTAAGCGCTTCGCTGACTCGTTGAAGGAGTTGGCGTTCGGCATCGGACAGCGAATCGACGCCATCGCTGTGCAATCGCTGCAGAATCTCGTCGACGCGAGCGGCGTCGTCGGCTTCTTGGTGTTCTTTTTCCAGGGCTTCGCGCAGGCGTTGTTGTTTCACAGCTTCTTTGCGTCGGGCTTAGGCGGCGCCAAGTTCCCATCGGGCTGAACCGGCCTCGAAACCGTCCGATCGGGTTTCGTTCGCCGACCTCGGTGTAGTCGGCTCGCCGGACGATCGATTCGTAAATCGCGGTGAGGTCGGAGGATCCCGAAGAGGTGAACAGCCACAGCGACAAGGCGACAACACCGGCAACCGCCGGCCAGGCCAATCCGCCGGGTTGAGACGTCACGCCGGTGGAGTGCAGGAGAAGATTGCCGCCGATCAGTGTGAGAAGGGCCATCGAGATTACCCAGGCACGCATCGCACGAAGGCAGGTACGTGGGTCTTGTTGAGGGCCGCCGCCAAAGAGCGCGAACACCAGCGCCCAGCCAACTCGTCCCAATGATTGTGGCAGTGGCAGCAGGTTCCAAATGCCTTGTAGGCACCACAGCCAAGCCGCCGCAGCCCAAGGGTCGTCCAGCCAAGCGATCGGGTTGCCGTTCTGAGGTTGGGACGTTGACAAGAAAGAAATGCCAATCATTGCGAGTGACCCCAGTCCCAGTATCAACATGCACTGGGACCAGGTCATCAGCACTCCGGACACCGAGATTCCGTGAGGCCGTTGCGTGGGGGCGGTCCAAACGCCTCCGATCGTGACAATGCAACCGCCACGATGGACTCTTCCGTTGCGTTGGTGCCAGACTGCGATTCCCGTTTGCACGGCCAGGCCGAGTATCCAGAATCCGAGCAGCCAGGCCATCCACTGAGCGTGGCGTCCCCAGTTGGTTGCGAACGTGTTGTCAGTCAAATGGGCGGACACGCCAAACGCGATGGCAGCGAACAGGCCGAGCGGCAGTGACATGGCGATGGAGATTTCCACGCCCGCGATTCGGAGAGCTGGCCAACGAATCGAACGCCCGAAGCACATCGATTGCTCGATGGCTTCTTGTTCACGCAGTAGGGTTGCGGAAGAGCGATCGCCGGGATGCACCGGAGTCATAACGGTATCGAGCTGGACGGTGAGGCGGACCGAGGGGCAATCACGACGCGGAACTGTCGGATCGCTTGCGTTTGATCATCGTCAGTTCATTGCCCACTTCATTGTGATGGATTTCGTCCATGAATGCACTGATCAGCAGTAGGCCGCGACCACCGATGGATTCCAGGTTGGCTGGATCGGTTGGATCGGGCAATGCCGAGACATCGTAACCCAGGCCTTGATCGCGGATCACGAACACGGCCTGGCTCCGTGTGGCCGTCAGCGTCACATAGGTTCGACGCTCGTTGTAGGGAGGCTGTTCGCGGTTTCGCCGAATCTTTTCTTGATAGGCTTCGCCGTTGTCGACTTCGCGAAGAGCCGACTCGACTTCCAGGTTGCCGTGGATCATCGCGTTGAGGATGGCTTCATCGAGAGCCATTGCGATTTGGGTCCACGTCATTTCGTCGAACAGGTGTAGTTGAGCGAGTTCCTGTTCCAGTCTCGCGATCACTGCCGGAACCAATTGCTCGTGGCTCGGCAGGACCAGTTCCAATTTGATTCGCGAAACGCACTGGTCGATGTCGGTGGCTTGTGATGCCGAGCGGCTGACCTTGAGGACTTGTTCAACGGTGTCGACCAGGCCTTCCGATGCCAGGTGCAAAGGGATGTAGGTGGCCGCGCCCCGCATCAGGGCTTCACCGGCGACCGGTTCGGCGCCTTCGCGCGTGATCAAGATGATCGGAACGCGCGGGGCAAGCTCACGTAGTTTTTCGACCCAGCGGATCGCGGCTGTTCCCGCGTCGCTTGACGGCGAGCTGGCATCACCAGAGTCCGAGTTTTGCGTCTTGCACTTTGGCAGTTCGGTGATGATCAAGTCGAACGATGCGACGGCGAGTTCTTGAAGGGACTCGTCGCAAGACTGAACTGCAACGACTTCGCGAGAGTCATCGTGGAGGAGTTGCACCAATTCATTGCGAGCACTCTCCTCGGATTCGATAATCAGAACGCGATCACTCACGGGCAGTCCTCCGCCGCAGACAAACAGTCACATGGACGGGTGCCA
>NZ_JBICHO010000193.1:0-4788 GCF_043100905.1 Rhodopirellula sp. JB055
CTTCCGATCTGTGGAACTTGTGCTGACCGCCCACCCCACCGAGGCCAAACGAGCAACGGTGTTGGCACACCACCGTCGACTGTTCCGCCGATTCCAACTCCGCCACCAAGAGGACCTGCCACCTTGGCGACGATCTGAAAACGAAGAAGCAATTGAATCGGTGCTCAGCATCCTGTGGCGAACCGGCGAAATCTACTTGGACAAACCCGACCTGCAATCCGAACGCCGCAATGTGATGGACTACCTGACGGTGGTGTTCCCGAAAGCACTGCAGCCTCTCGACCAGCGTTTGCGTCAAGCCTGGCGGGAGGTTGGACTGAGCGAGAAAGCCATCGCCGATCCGCTGGCTTTGCCGCGATTGACGTTTGGAACCTGGGTGGGTGGCGACCGCGACGGCCACCCATTGGTCACGCCAGAGGTGACGGAAGAAACCCTGATGCAGCTTCGCCGGGGTGCGATTGAATTGATGCGAGAAGAACTGGTTCAACTCGCCAGACTGACCAGCGTCTCCGCTTACTGGTTGCCGCCGACCAGCGAATTTCTCACCCGGATCGCCGAGCGTGCTCAGGCGATGGGTAGCACGGGCGCTGCAGCAATCGCCCGCAATCCCAACGAACCGTGGCGTCAGTTCATCAACCTGATGCTGGCAAGTTTGCCATCGGAAAGCTCACTGACGGATGGCCCCCAGCCACACACTTATCAACGTTCACGCGAATTGCTCGCTGACCTTCGCTGCTTGCACGAGAGCTTGGTCGCCGTGGATCTGGGCGATGTCGCAACCAGCGCCGTGGCCCCCACCATGCGAATCGCTCAAACCTTTGGGTTCCATTTGGCGGTGCTGGACATTCGCCAGAACAGCGCCAAACACGACACGGCAATTGAACAACTCCTGCGAGCCGCCGGCATGGCCGACTGGAAATTTGCCAGTTGGGACGAAGACAAACGAATGGCGTTCCTGAACGAAGAACTCGCCAGTTCGCGACCACTGACGCACCCGGATGCCTCCGCGGGAGAAGAAGCCGACGCGGTCCTCGGTGCCCTGCGTGTGGTGACTCAGTATCGTTCGCAACACGGCGCCGATGGGCTGGGCGCTTTGATCGTCAGCATGACCCGCAAGACATCGGACTTGATGGCAGTCTACTTGCTCGCTCGAGAAGTTGGATTGTTGCAACGAACCGAATCGGGCGTGGTCTGCCCTCTGCCAGTTGTCCCGCTATTTGAAACCATCGACGACCTCGAGCGTTCGCCGGAAATCTACGACCGCTTCCTGCAACATCCCATCACGCGAAACAGTTTGACCGCCATCGCTCAACGAGAAGGTGCCAACGCACCGGTCGGGCAGGTCATGATCGGATACAGCGACAGCAACAAGGACGGCGGCATCCTGGCCAGTCTCGTTGGGTTGCGACATGCACAGCGAAAACTAACCCAGGCGGCTCGTGCCCATGGCGTTCGCGCCCGATTCTTTCACGGGCGCGGCGGCACGATCAGCCGCGGTGCC
Source organism: Rhodopirellula sp. JB055 (assembly GCF_043100905.1). Lineage (NCBI taxonomy): Bacteria > Pseudomonadati > Planctomycetota > Planctomycetia > Pirellulales > Pirellulaceae > Rhodopirellula > Rhodopirellula sp. JB055. The sequence continues at coordinate 1,502 of NZ_JBICHO010000193.1, forward strand.
GGGCCGACCCACCGGTTCATCAAAAGCCTCCCCGATCACACCATTGGCGGCGACATGCGGCTGACGGAGCAGGGGGAAACGATCGCGCAGAAGTACGCTCACGAACCGACCGCGATTTACAACTTGGAATTGTTCCTCGCGGGTGTCACGCGAAAATCGCTCGCCGATTCGCGTTCCGAAGAAGCGGAACATCCGCTGGAACCAACCCTGGTGAAGCTGGCTGCGTGGGCCCGTTCAACTTATCACGAACTGCTGCACAGCGATGGTTTTGTCGACTTTTTTCGCGAGGCCACGCCCATCGATGCCATTGAACAAAGCCGCATCGGCTCACGTCCAGCTCGCCGCACCGGCCAGCAAACCCTGGATGATCTGCGAGCCATCCCGTGGGTGTTCAGTTGGGGACAATCCCGTTGCTACCTGTCCGGCTGGTATGGCGTCGGCACTGCACTGAAGAAACTGCAAACCGAATGCCCGGATGAGTTTGCCGCTGTCAAAGAAGCACTCCGTGACTGGGCCCCCCTCCACTATCTGATCAGCAATGTCGCGACCAGTGTCACCGCCGTCGACATTGAAGTGATGAAGCAATACGCGGCTTTGGTTGAAAACCCAGCCCTGCGGGAACGCTTCGTCACCGACATTGAAACGCAATGGGAACTGGCCTGTGAAATGGTCGAAGCCGTCTACGGCGGGGCCCTGGAAACCCAACGCCCCAACGTGCAACGAATGATCGCATTGCGAAGCGAAGGCTTGCGTCTGCTGCATCGCCAACAGATCTCGTTGCTGCAGCGTTGGCGAAGCTACAACAAAATGGGCGAGCATCAACAAGCCGATGCGCTGCTGCCCGCACTGTTGTTGAGCGTCAACGCCATCGCCTCAGGATTGGGAACGACCGGCTAAGGCGGGCGCCAACAACGCTGACAACCAAAGCACTGTCAGCGTGGTCGGAAACGATTCAATGATCGTGTCTTCCACCAGACCTGACACCAACACATAGGTCAGGACGGCACGGATCCATTCCTGCGGCGAGGTTGCTCCGAATACCAGCGACCACCCCAGCATGAGCAGCATCAACAGGCAGGCAAAAACCCCCGCCGAAAAGGTGACGTGCAACAACAAGTTGTGAGTCCCCGTGGCTTCGCGGCTCATCACACTGGCAGCGCTGTCCATCCCGTATCCGGTGAGCGGACGCTTGGCAATCAATCCGATCGCTTCCTCCCAGATCGTTGTTCGCCCGGTAAGCGAAGTGAGTTCTTCGACGTCACCGCTCTTGGTCACCGCACTGACCGCCGTTTCTGAAAACGGGCCTTCGCCGGTGAACAACGAAACGCCCAGCACCAAAATCGCGGCGGAAGCGATCCCCACGATCCCGAGTGCTAAACCGCCTCGTCCGTACAAGCGATCAATCAGCAAGACGCCTGCTGCGGCCATGCCCGCTAGCATCGCCGTTCGGCTGAGCGTTGCCACAACGGTCGCCGCAGCCAGCACCATGATTCCGATCAACAGCAGACGTTGCCAGGGACCTCGAACACAAACCGAAACCAGCGACTCCGTCCGCCCCAAGTACATCGCCACGCCAACCAAACCGATCGCGATCGCGGTCTTTGCAATGTTGTTTGGATGCCCGGTGCCTCCCATTCGCCGGACCGTTTCGGTTGCGCTGATGTACTCCTCAAACGTTCCCATTTCGGGAACCACCAGAAACAACGCCCAGGTCACCAACATGTACAACGACGTTCCCGCAACAATCGCCGCCACCATCCTGCGCGGCCCCAGCGTCGCCAGCGCCATCGCAGTGAACAACAGATAACCGACAAAGATCAACGCGGATGCGCGGCTGATCATCGCGTTGCTTTCGATCGCAAACAAACTGGTGATGCAAAACAGGCCGCCCAGTGCGAGCAGCCCCAACCCCGGAAGGCTGCTGAGCAATTGCCGAGTTCGCGGGCTGACCCACAACGCAATTCCGCCCAATCCGCTCGCCATTCCCGCAATCGCTAGCTTGGCCAACGTCAGCACATTCAGACTGCTCGTCGCTCGATCGAACTCCGCGCTCGTCTTCGGTTCGATCGGATTGATGAACATCGCCAACATCAAAACCAAAAACACGATCGCTGGAATGAATCCGGCGCCACCAGAAACCGGCTCAGAGCCAATCTCGGACGGAGGCCCCCATTCGCCGCCTACGCTTGCAGCATCGTCCGTCAACGCGTTCGCATCCGACGCATCCTGGGAAACGACGACCGATTCGGGCACCGAGCCATCGGGGCTCGACAACGTTGGCTGAGAAGACGAGGCAGACATCGCGCTCACTATAGACGTGGCATGTACCAGTCGACCTGATTTTCTTGGTAGACGCGAAATTTCACGCCGTGCGACCACAGGTCAAAGTAAGGCTGGAACGGTTCTTCCACGTCCCCGCCTTCTCCCCCCACAACACTCGCCGCCAAATGGTCACGGTACAGCGGCCACATCAAATGATCTCGCACCCCCGCATCACAACTGATGAAGTAATACGGGGCGCGAAGCGATTCCGCGAACGGTTCGGGCGTCGAAATTCGCGTGACCAGATGCTCGACGACATTCTGGAACGTTTTCAACAGCTCCGTTTTCTCGTGGTCCTGCCGCGGATGTTTAGGTGGGATGCCTTCCAGCGCTCGGTGCTTGGTAATCGCTCGAAGTCGCTCGGCTGCCTCCGGTTGGCCCAATTTCTCTGCCAAGGTCGAAATGCGGTCGGTCCATTCCACCGCTTTCGATTCCACCACCGCGGGATCAATCGGACGTGGCGAACGCACCAAGAAAAACGCGTCGCGGCCACCCTGAGGCCGACGGTCATCCCCGGCGATTTCAAACAGATGCTCCAACCTCCGTCGCAACTCCTCTCCACCGTCCAGTTCATCAAAAATGCCGTCCAAACCACGCCCGTCGGGGCGAAAGGACTGAAAGAACCCAAGGAACTTGTCGTTCTCGAAGACAGTGTCGTCCATGATTCCCACGGCTTCCCCCATCCGCCGAAGCAACGCTTGAAGACCAGGGTGATCGGGAGGAACGGCCGGAACTGCGGGCGGTTGCATGAATTTCTTGGCAGACAGAGAAAACAACTGAGAGAAACGGCTGAAAAGGACAACGGGAGAACTTGCCAGTATTCCCGCCAATCCTCAACCCGCGTCCCAGGAAAAAGCCAACCTCCCGTGTCAGGCTGTGTGTCTCTTCCGTCTTGCATTGTAAGGCACCTGTCATCACCCTCCCCTTGAAGAGGTCGTGCAGTTTTATTTCACCCTCCCTTTGGG
>NZ_JBICHO010000194.1:0-4922 GCF_043100905.1 Rhodopirellula sp. JB055
GTCATCTGCGATGTCATCGCTTCGTATTGTTCGGTCGCACTCATGGGAGATGCTTGGATCGGTGAAGCATGCATGGGGAAGGAAGGCATTCCGGTGTTGGAATCCTCGACGCCCGATGGAATCAATGATGGAATGGCACCCGATGCCTCGTTGATTTCCACGCGAGAACGTCTGCCGTGCTCGGGAACCATCTTGTCGAAAAGATTGCCGAGCAAGCGTGGGTGAAAGCAGACGTAGGACCAGAACAGTCCAAAGGCCACCCCGCCACACACATCGCTGGTGAAGTGCGCGCTCGTGTTAACTCGGTTGATCAGCACACCCATCCAGACCATGGAGAACAGCAAGCGACCTCGAGGGACCACCACCCACAATCCGATCAACATGGCTGTCGCCGTGACAACGTGACCGCTCGGAAACGCTCGCATCGCTGAATCAAACGAGGCGACTTCGCTGAGGTCCCAGTCGAAAGCCCACAGCCAAGCTGAATCGTGGCCGGCATGGTTCAAATTCAAATTGCTGGGGCGGGGCCGGATCACAAACATTTTGGCGATCGTTGCAATGGCTCCGCCGCCCATGGCAAGTGTGGCCAGTCGAGGCAAATGCCAGCGACGTTTGGGAGCCATCAATAAAATCGCCAGCAAGATCACAAAGACCCCGTAGCCATGCGATAGCACCAACGACAAATCCAAAGCGGAATCCAGTTCGGTCGGCAAAGGGGCCGTGCGGAAGTATGCCGCGATGTTCACGTCGACCAATGTGAGCATGGGGACCAGCATCATCGTCATCGCTGCCATGTAAAGCAGCGTCACGGGGCGATACAGGGTCACCGCATCGTTGGTGGTGCTGGATTTAGTGAACGATTGATGTTCGTGATGCTGGCGTTCACGATTCGATTCGATTCGGTTCACGATGGCGTCCTGTATCGCGACTGGTTCAGATCGGCGGTTTGGAGGACGGATTCGCAGTCGGACGAACGGGGCAAGATCGATTCAGTTCGGTCGTGCCGTCTGTCTCGAGGAGTGTGAATCCTGGACGATCTTGACGCTACGAAATGCGAGCTGGCTGTTGGAACCCCAGTCGACAGCAAGATTCACGATCCGGGCCAAGAACGAAAGCGATTTTCAAGGTTTTTCGAATTGTCGCGCCTTCGTAAACAGCGCATTCTGCCAACGCATTCAGTCTCAACCCAAGTTGGGTTCTCAACGCGCAGAGTCAGCCTGATACGATGCGAGCTTTCGATTCGAACCGTGAAACATTACCGCCATGAAACATCACGTTAAGCGACACTTTTCTTTTCTTCGCACGACCGCGATTGGTGGCATTTTTTTTCTGCTGCCGCTGGTGGTGGTGCTATTTCTGATTGGGCAACTGGCCCAAGTGATCTATGCCGTCGCGGTGGCACTGTTGCCGATCTTGCAAGACTACACGCCATTTCATGACACGACGGGGTACCTGTTGATCTTCGGGATCGCGACGCTGTTGTTGATCTTGGCTTGTTTCGTCTCTGGCATCATGGCTCGCCGATCGATCGCAAGGCAGTTCACCCGACTCATCGAGAAGTATCTGTTGATGATGTTTCCTCGTTACGCGATTTTCAAAGAGCAGCTCAGCGGCAACATTGGCGGCGAGGTAGCAAAGAATCGGCTGCGTCCGGTGGTCGTGCGATTGGAAGGGTTTTCACAGTTGGCGTTTGAGGTGGAACGCTATCGCGGGGCTGACAGTGCGAAAGACCCCATGGGAGTGACGTTGTATCTGCCTGGGTCGCCGGATCCTTGGAATGGAAAGGTGGTGATGGTCGAAGCCTCTCGGGTGCAACGAATCGACGCGCCGTTCGGCGACGTGGTCGGAACGTTCGAACAATTGGGGACCGACACCCAAAAGTGGGCTCGCGCCGATGCCTTGTCAGTTGAAACGGAAGAACCCTAGTGGTCTGTCACAGCTAAGAGTTCGCGTTGATCGTAGTGAACGAGGCGACGAGTCCTAGGAATTGACGCCAGTTCAGGACTCGTCGCCTCGTCCCCTACCCTAGGAACAAGTCGTGACAGACCACGAGCCAAGTCTATCGAGATGGCGTTCGGTCGAGTCTTTTCGGTGCTGCGTTGAACGCGGTCACCTCCGAGCGTTTTAGCGGGGGTGGGATTGCCGCTGGGAAAGGGGCCGAGCGGCGATGTCAAAATTGGGCAATCCGCTATACTTCTCGCCAACGAATAGGACTCATTCCCACCATTTCTCAAGCGTTTGCATGACAATCGATTCACGTCATTACTGGGGCATCGATATTGGCGGCACCAGCATCAAGTGCGGGCTGGTCAATTCGGCTGGCCAGACTGTTGCTTTCGAGCAAGTTCCCACGCTGGAATCCGAGGGCCCCCAAGCGGCTGTGAATCGACTGGCCACGATGATTCGGGAAGTGGAAACGCGGACGAAAACGATTGGCGACGTGCCTCGCATTGGAATGGGAGCTCCCGGGCCGATGGATTTGCCTCGCGGGATGCTGGTGGCTCCACCCCAGTTGCCGTCGTGGTGGGAATTCCCGTTGTGTCAAAAGTTGACTGAGGCGACCAGCCGTCCGATCTCGTTTTTGAATGATGCGAATGCGGCGGCCTACGGTGAGTTTTGGCTGGGAAGCGGGGCGAAGGGATCGTCCATGATTCTGTTGACGCTGGGGACCGGCGTCGGCGGGGGCATCATCGTCGAGGACCAATTGGTCAACGGCGTGAACAGTTTTGGCAGTGAATGCGGTCATATCATTGTCGACCCGTCCCCCGACGCTCAACTTTGTGCGTGGGGTGGAGGCCGCGGTCAACTGGAAGCATACGCGTCGGCCAGTGGCGTGGTCATGCGTACGCGGCACCGTTTGGCGGAATACCCACAATCGTTGCTGCACCGATTCACAGGTGAAAGCAGTTCGCAGTTAACGGCCAAACAGATTTGGGAGGCTGCCTCCGAAGGCGACGATTTCGCGAATTTGATGATCGACGAAACCGCTCATTGGTTGGGAATTGGCGTCACCAACTTGGTTCACACGCTGGACCCCGGACACGTCGCTCTGGGTGGGGCAATGAATTTTGGCGGGGCGGAGTGTGAGATTGGGCGTCGCTTTTTAGCCGGCGTGACCGAAGAATTTCGACAACGGACCTTCCCCAATGTCTTCGCGGGAACGACCATTTCCTTTGCGACGCTCGGACACGAAGCCGGTTATTTGGGGGCCGCCGGGTATGCTCGCAAGCAAGATTCGCAAAGTGTCGGATCCTGAACCCAAGAAATGTAGCGTTCACGCGGGCTAACGGGCGTGACGGACACCTATCAAGACAATGCATCACGGTTCTCAAGGGATGAGAATCGCTTGTCGTTTGAACATTCACCATCATTGAAATCGAAACCGGATGGCATCCAAATCCACTCGTTCGCAAGAACACATTCGCAACTTCTGCATCATCGCTCACATCGACCACGGCAAAAGCACGTTGGCCGATCGTTTGCTGGAAAGCACTGGCACGGTCGATAACCGTGGCAAGAAAACGCAAATGCTGGATGATTTGGCGTTGGAACAACAGCGCGGCATCACCATCAAGGCTCGTGCGGTCGCGATGCGATACAACCGCGACGGGGTGGAATACGAACTGAACTTGATCGACACGCCCGGCCACGTGGACTTTCAATACGAAGTTTCACGCTCGTTGGCTTGTTGCGAAGGCGCGCTGTTGCTGGTCGATGCGTTCCAAGGCGTGGAAGCACAAACCGTCGCCAACGCATTTGCAGCGATGGAACACGATCTGGCGATTGTCCCGGTGATCAACAAGATCGACTTGACTCACGCTCGCCCGGACGAAGTTGCTGAGGAAATGATGAACTCGCTGGGCACCGATCCTGACGAGTGCATGCGTGTCAGTGCGAAGACCGGCGAGGGCGTTCCGGCTCTGCTGGACGCGATTGTGGATTCGGTCCCCGCACCGCAGGGCGATCCGAAGGCGGTGCTGCAGGCGATGGTTTTCGATTCGAACTACGACGATTTCCGTGGTGCGATCACTTACATCCGAGTGATGGAAGGGACGGTCCGGAAAGGTCAGAAGATCAAATTCCTGCGGGCTGGATCGACGCACGATGTCGTGGAGTTGGGGCAATTTGCGCCCGCTCGTGTTCCCTGCGACGAGTTGGTGGCCGGCCAAGTGGGATATTTGATCTGCAACATCAAGAGCCTGGGGGACGTGCACATCGGCGATACGATCAGCATCGCGGGCAACGACCCGGCACCAGCTCTGCCCGGGTATGACCGGCCGAAGCGGATGGTTTATTGCGGTTTGTTCCCCAGCGACGGGCAGGACTTCAGCGAATTGCGGGATGCACTCGAGCGATTGGCGGTCAATGACCCGAGTTTTGAGTTCGAACCCGAAACCAGCGACGCACTTGGGTTTGGTTTCCGCTGCGGTTTCCTTGGGTTGCTGCACATGGAAATTGTCCAGCAACGACTTGAGCAGGAATCGGACATCGATCTGGTTCAAACCGCTCCCAACGTGACTTACGAGATCACGGATAAACGCGGCGTGACGAAGAACATTCACAAGCCACAGGATGTTCCCGACCCCGGTGACATCGAGAAGTTCTGTCAGCCGATCGTGCGTTGCAACGTGATCGTGCCGGAGGAATACATCGGCCCGGTCATGAAACTGTGCCAGGAACGGCGCGGGATTCAAAAGGGGCACGAAGTGCTGGGAGCGTCGCGAGCGATGTTGACTTACGACATCCCATTGGCGGAAGTCATCTACGACCTGCACGATCGCATCAAGAGCTGCACTCGCGGCTATGGCACACTGGATTACGAAATGGTGGGCTACGAAGAAGCCGACTTGTGTCGCTTGGACATCCTCGTCAACGGCAACCGTGTCGACGCACTCTCGGTGGTTTGTCACCGAGCCGATGCT
>NZ_JBICHO010000195.1:0-6481 GCF_043100905.1 Rhodopirellula sp. JB055
CGGTCGTTGGGCAGATGGAGTCGCTGCGATTGCGGCCGTCAATACGATCCTGCCACCCAATTCGCCAAGCTGTTCCGCCGGGAAGCAATTGACCGCTCCGGGCATTTATTCGGCCGGCAGTTTTCATGCCGGTGGAGCACATCTGTTGATGGCCGATGGTGCGGTCAAATTCATCACCGAATCAATTGACCATGGTGATTCAAACGCTGCGGTTGTTCGGTTACCCCAATCCAACGAAGCGGAGGGAGACAATCCAACTGAAACCGATCATGAAGACGACAACGATTCGTCATCCCAATCCAAGTACGTTCACACAGAAAGCCCACATGGCATCTGGGGCGCACTTGGGACCGCCCGCAGCAACGACGCGATCTCCAGCGAACTTTGATTCTGACAACAATCTGCGGACAAAATGGCACCTTAACCATCGGTGAAGCAATCCGGTACGCTGGATGCCATGAGTCCCCCGAACGATGGTTTTCCCGAAAGTGCTGCTGCCCTGCGTCATCGAATGATGCTGGTCCAGGACGCCGTCAGCGATTGCCCCTACATTGATGGCGAACCAGCTCGCATGCCGCTGTACTACCCGACGCCGCCACGCCGCAACGAAGACACGGACACGCTGCTGGCCGCTGGCTTTCGCCGCAGCAGCCAATTCGTCTATCACACCAACTGCCCACAATGCAGTGCGTGCCAGCCAACTCGTTTGCGAGTGGCAGACTTCAAGCTAACCAAATCGCTCAGGCGTGTTCTCAAGAAAGCCGAACGAGAACTGACATGGCGTTGGCAGCCCCCGCAAGTCGACGCGGACCGTGTTCGACTTTACAACGACCATCGCAACGTTCGTGGACTGGCCCATGACGATGACATCAGCGCATCGGACTACGAAACATTTTTGATCGCGACTTGCTGGCCGACTCTTGAATTGGAAATCCGATATCAGGATCAACTGGTTGGTGTATCGATCATGGACATCGGACAAGAAAGCATCAGCGCGGTGTACACGCACTTCGATCCAATCGCATCCAAGTTCAGCTTGGGAACTTTCGCGGTGCTGCAACAAATCCAATGGGCTCAAGACAACGGTCGCACTTGGGTGTACTTGGGTTTGTATGTCGCTGAGAATCCTCACCTGAATTACAAATCACGATTCGTCCCCCAAGAACGTTTGATCGACGGGCAATGGCGTGTCTGCTTGGAGTAGACTCTGGCGTCACACATCCATTCCCCACGCTGTGAGAAGAAGCCTTGACGATTTGGTGGTTGGTCGCGCTCGCCGTGACGATGGTGCTGGTCTCGATCCTCGCATTTCGATTGCATCCGTTTCTAGCATTGCTGTCGACGGCGGTGATGGTGGCAATGCTGACCACACCGGCTCAGTTGTCATCGTTTGCATCCGCCCGATTGGCCGATGGCAAATTCACGGAAGCGGAAGCCGCTGCGTTCGTTGGGCAGAGTGCATCGGCCCGGGTCGCCGATGCATTTGGCGCGACCGCGGGATCGATTGGAATCGTGATCGCGCTGGCCAGCGTGATTGGGGGCTTGCTGATGCAGTCCGGTGCTGCGGCCCGAATCGTCGACACGATGCTTCGCTGGACCGGCGAAAAGCGTGCTCCCGAAGCGATGGCAGCGGCCTCCTTCGTATTGGGAATCCCGGTGTTTTTTGACACCGTTTTCTACTTGATGCTGCCGCTGGCCAGGTCCCTGCGACGCAAAACGGGCAAGAATTATGTGTTGTTCATCCTCGCCATCTTGGCCGGCGGATCGATCACCCATTCCTTGATTCCGCCGACACCAGGTCCGCTGCAAGTCGCGGCATTCTTGGAAGTTGAGATCGGTGCGATGTTGATCGCCGGACTGGGGATTGGAAGCGTGACCAGCGTGATCGCACTTGCCGCCGCCAGAATCATCAACCACTTCAACGACCTGCCTCTTCGTGACGAAGACGGCGAAGAAATCCGCCCAGAAACCCAACGCTTGGCGTCAGCAGGTGACGACACGACAGAGATCCCGCCCAAGCCACCCCTGTGGCTGGCACTGTTCCCGATCGCGCTACCGGTGGTCTTGATCGCCTTGGGTTCGACGATCAAATCCGTTTACGGAAGCGACGCCGTCGCGGAATCGGAACTGCTGGGATGGATCATTCGCTTGGGCGACAAAAACCTTGCATTGGGACTGGGCTGTCTCGTCGCGTTTGGATTGATTCGCTGGGTCCCCAACGATCAGCGTCGCAAAGTGATCTCCGCCGCCATCGCCTCCGCAGGATCCATCATCCTGATCACCGCGGCCGGTGGAGCGATGGGCAAAATGCTCTACCACGCGGGGATCGCGGAAGTGGTCGGTTCCATCGCCAAAGGTTTCCCGGGTCTTTTGTTGCTGCCACTGGCGTTTCTGGTCACGACTGCGATTCGAACGATTCAAGGTTCCGCGACCATTGCCATGATCACATCGGCCAGCATCCTTCAATCGCTGGCCACCAATGGGGAACTACCCTTTCACCCAGTTTACCTCGCGATGGCGATTGGAGCGGGAAGCAAACCGATCTCGTGGATGACCGACAGCGCGTTTTGGATCATCTCCGAAATGACTGGCATGACCGAGAAAGAAGCGTTGCGAACGATTTCGCCGATGAGTGCTGCACTTGGAGTTTCAGCGTTGTTGGTCACAGTGATTGCCGCAGCGATCTTTCCCGCCGTGTGAAAGCATCGGGTGTCCCGAAAAAGCCCAGAACCTCTCGCGATGCCAGAGATGTACCGATGAACGGTTTCAAATTCTGACCTCAGTGATTTTAATGGGGTGTTTTGATTTGCCCCAAAATCGACAAGAACAAACCTTCATGGATACGACGCAACCTGAGTTGATCAACGAATCCCCCGCCAACGACTCCGCTTCCAGTGCCACCAGCGACGCTGCACCGCCGGCGAAACCGGCCGAACCAGCGATGAGCAAAAGCGAACGAATTCGACGCTACATTCAGGCTCATCCGGAGGCCCGAAACACGGAAATCGTTGCCGCTTTAGAAGAACACGGCATCAAATACCAAGACGTCGGAAACGTCCGTTCGCAAGAGAAACGCAAGGCCGCGAAAAAAGCGGCTCCGTCCAAACGCCGACGACCACCGACCGCTTCGCCCGCCGCCGCAACTCCCGCGGGTCCGGCATCCACCCCCACCGCGTCATCAAACTCGGTCAGCATGGAAGCATTGCAAGCGGGAGCCGATTTCGTCAAACAGGCTGGGGGAATCGACCAAGCCCAGGCCATCCTCGACCTGATTCGGCAAATCCATTCCGTTTGATCACGAGGCTCAGCCGCTTGGTTCGGCTCGCCCAAACGGTCCAGAATGCCTCACCGACTGCCTTGGAAGCCCACCAAAACGGCGATTTCTACCAACACGCGACGCGCCGCAAGAGTGACACAGGTTGCTCGATGCGACGGCCTTCGGCAGTCCGAAAACCCTGAAAAACATTGACTTCGGCCAACAATTCACTAATCTAGAACTTCCCCCCTGCGATCATTTCTGCTGACGAAACTTTTGATCGCTCTCCCCGCCTCCCTCCCAATCCAAGCCGTTGGTTTCACCACCGTCGAGCTTCCAGCCTCATGAACAATGCATTGAAGTTCCCAAAGCGATGGGTCGCTTTGGATGGATGCTTCCCAGCCCGCACCGAGCCTAGCGATCAAAAGCTCGAGCGCCGAGTTCAAGGACAGAATCAACGGAAGCAGTCTGTTCGTGCGTCGATCGCTCTGGCCGTCATGGGTGGATTGTGGATCGGCAGTGGAACCGCCGCCCCCGGCATCGCCTCATGCCAAGCCGATGACACGGTCGAGTCCGCACCGGCTGTTGCGACGGACCCTGCTGCACCGCTGCCTTCCGTGGCAGAACCAACGGCGTCCGCTCCAGTTGCCTCGCAGACCGCAGAGACCCTGCGGTTCTCGTTCAACGGGGTGCCGTGGCGAGAAGTGATTCAGTGGTTGGCCGATGAAGCTGACCTCGCGCTGCACATCAGCGAATTGCCGCCGGGAAGTTTCACCTACACCGACAACAGTGAATTCACCGTTCAAGAAGCGATCGACCGAGTCAATCTCTTCTTGATCTCCGAAGGTTTCACGCTGGTCCGCAGCGGCCGCCTGCTCTCGGTCATTGACCTGAGCGATCCACGCGGCGTGCAACAACTGAAAACACTGGCGGAGTTCATTGATTCCGATCAACTCACCGAAAGAAAACCGCACGACGTCGTCAAATGCATCTTCTCTTTGGGTGACATCGACGCGGAAGACGCAGTCCAAGAGCTGTCCGCTCTGAACTTGATGACCACTCCCACGGTTCTCAGTAAAACGAACCAGTTGATCATCACTGACTCCGTTGCGAACCTGAAAAGTGTTCAGCGGGTTCTGTCAGCATTCAAAAAAGAGGAAATGGACAACGGCACGGTCGTCCAGTCGTTCCAATTGCAACACGTCACGGCCGACGATGTCCTGACCGTCGCCCGCCCACACCTGGGATTGGCAACGGACGAGATGATCGGCATCGATGTCAGCTTGTCCGCCGACCTGGGTGGCAACAGCATCTTCGTCACTGGCATTGAAGACAAAGTGAAATTGCTGGAGGGCCTGGTCAAAGCAGTTGATCAACCCGACGCGGCGAAGACCTCCTCCAACGAACCCATGGAACTCCGTTCGTACTTGGTTCCTGGCGGCAATGTTCGCACCGTTTACAACGTGCTGCAAACGTTGCTGTCGGGCAAAACGGTTCGTCTTTCCATGGATGACGATGCGGGCACGATCGTCGCTCTGGCATCCGCCGAAACTCAAAAGGAAATCAGCCAAACGGTCGAAGAACTTCAGACCGTCGAAGACGAATTCGAAGTCATCCAACTGAACTCGGTCGACCCGACCTACGCGATCAGCTTGATCGATCAAATGCTCGACCTTCCGGATGTGTACGCCGACTCGGACGAGATCGATCCGGACACGCCGCGAATCGATGCCGATCCAGGCAACCGACGTCTGTTTGTTCGCGGCAAACGACATCGCATCGACCAAATCAAATCGATCGTCGAAGGCTTGGAAGCAGGCAGCGTGCCAAGCGACGCTGACCAAGTGCGCGTGCTTCCGTTCAAAGGCAAAAGTGCAGAGCGATTGTTGGAAACCGGTGCGAAGTTTTGGCAATCTGCCAATCCAGTGATCCTCTATCCCGGTCACGATTCCAATTCACCCAACGTCCTGGAACGCGTTCCCAATGAAGACGAAGCGGACGCCTCCGAAAGCTCGGACCCCAAACCCGTTCAAGAAGCTCTCGAACTGACCAGCAAACGCAATCTGACCAACGAACCCACGGACGCGCGGTTGCTGACGACTGTCACACGTTCGCGTTCGGAACCGATCACTTGTCAAATCACCGACCGTGGCCTGGTTCTCCAATCGGAAGACACAGACGCACTGAACCAGTTCGAGCAACACCTGCGGTCGCTCGGCACCTCCATGCAACCTTCGTCTTCTCCACCGATCGCGTTCTACTTGAAACACATTCGGCCAGACGATGCACTTCGAATGCTGGCGGAACTGCTCGAAGGCGGTGAAGCAGCCAAAGAAGGTGAAGCCGGAACCCTGATCAACGGAACCATGACGTCGGTTTCCTCCGGCGGCTACCTGGGCAGCTTCCTGACCACGCGTGACGGAACGATGACGTTGCTGTTCGGTTCGATCACAATTGTCTCCGATTCACGACTGAACCGCCTGATTGCACAAGGCACCTCGGACGACATCGACCTGATCGAAAACTATCTCAAAATCATCGACAAAGACCGTAGCATCACCACCGTTCAAACCTATGGCAGTTCGCATGTCATCGAACTCCAACACACTCGCGCAGCCGACGTCGCCGAAGCCATCCAGGAAGCGTACGCCGGACGCATCGCTGAGGGTGCAGACAAAGCCAGTGCGGGTGGCAAAGGCGGAAACGACTCCAACGCACGCGACGCAGCACGCAACGGAGACAACCGCGGCAATTCCAGAAACCCGCCACCAAAATCGGCCTCCCAAGCCGCACGCGATCTGGAACCTAAAATGACAGTCGCGGTTCACGAAGCCAGCAACTCTCTGATCGTGACCGCACCGCCCCAACTATTCGCAGAAGTCGAAACGCTCGTCCAAACGATCGATTCGCGTGGTGAACAAGCAGTCGAAGTCATCATCCCTAGCAGCGATGAAGTGATGGGTGAAGTGCTGCAACAAGTGCTTGGTGCCTCCACCATCTCGACCCGTCGCTCGACGACCTCTTCTCGCGATCGTTCGCGTGACCGAGGAGGCCGGTGATGCCAATCCACTGGAACGCAAACACGCTTCCGCAGCTTTGCCCGACCTTGCGTCGTGCGGTTCTTCGGGTCGCATTGCCCGCGTCGGTGGCTGTCACCTGTGTGACAGGCATCTCCCATGGCAATCCCGCTCACGCTCAATCAGGCGTTCGCGAATCCTTGGAACG
>NZ_JBICHO010000196.1:0-11588 GCF_043100905.1 Rhodopirellula sp. JB055
CGTCCCGGGCCAGTTCTATGACATCGAGTTCGACCTGCAACCCGATGATCAAGTCATCGCCAAAGGGCAGCAGATCGGACTGATGGTCTTTTCCAGCGATCGCGATTACACACTGCATCCCACGCCGGGCACCAAGATCACGATCGATTTGCAGCACACTCAACTGAGTTTGCCTGTTGTCGGCGGAACGCTTCCGCTCGAATCGCAGGACTGATCAGCGAGCTCGCCAGACCAAGACGACTTGCTCGCGGAAGTCGTCTTGGTCGCTCAAAGCGACAGACGAAGATCAAAAACCATGCGGGTATCAAACCAGTCGTCATCGGCGGCGGTGATGCCGGTCGCGAATCCGAATTCCCACAACCCCATGTCGTTTTCGGGTCCCAGTACAAAACGGGCACCGGGGTAGAACTCAATCGCGGTTTCACCATCGACGGCCTGCAGCGTGCCCGCTGAATCGTGGTATCCGCCATACAGAAACGATAGTGTCCGAACCTCGAAGGTTGGCAAGAATGCGAACACATCGCTTTCCGCTGCGATCGTGCTGACACCCCAACCCGTGGTCAACACATCTCCGGCGACGCCAGCGGTTCCTTTGATGGGAGTCCAATATTTGACTTCGCCGAAGACGTAGGTTTCCGGACGAAGACAGCGTCGACCCAGCAATCCAAACTCCAGCGAAGTGTGGCCGGTCCCCAAGCCTCGGTCGGCAGGACCACTCGCCAAATGGGTTCGAAAGATGGTCGCAACCTTCGTGCGTTTGCCATCAACCAACAGAGCTTGAGCACCCAGGACGATGTCACCAAAACCGGTCGTGTTTCCGTTCACTTCCGGGTCCACCGACCGCATTGTGTACTGCGTCAACGCCATCAACCGCTCCGTCCCCGCCGCAAGTCGAAAGATCAGATCTTGCGAGTTCACGCCCGATTCGTTGTCTGGCGGGTCTCCCCAGTAGTACTCCGCTCGATCCGGCGTTCGCAGCCCGTGGTCGACTTGGTAGCGGATGCCCACGTGAGCTGGAACGATCGCGGTGTCCAAGACGTTGGGAGCAAACATCACTCGTTCGTACCCGATGCCACGATCACGGGAGCGATTTTGACGAAAGTGGGCTCCCGGGCTGAGACGCTCCAACGCTTCGTGAATGTTTGGGAACGAGAGATCCTGCCAAGGAGTCCACTGGCTGGAAACCAGTTGGCGGCATTGATTGCAGCCGCAGCCCACATCGCACCCCGACTCGCAATTGCCATTCGTCTGACAACCACAGCTCGAGCCAACCGGGTTGTCCCCGCCAATCGCCAACCAATCCACGGATTCGCCGACGATGGACTCGGGATGAATGTCAGGTGCGACGATTGAAATCGACTCGATTTCGCCGGGCGGGACGGGAAGCGGTTCAAAAAGAGGTGCTTCAATCAAACCTTCCGCGTGCAGCGGGGCATCCGAGAGTGAGTCATGGCGCAGCAGCGGGGCACCGAGGTCATTCCACACCATCGGATCTTGAGCCGAGAGCGGAAACGCCAACACGGCGTGCGAAAGCAGCAGAGCAAGATGGACGGGTTTGATCACACTTCGTCGCGGGGCCTGGATGATGTGGCAGTTCACTTCGCGAGTCAAAGTGAAGTCACGACACTCGTGAAAGCATGTCGTGAAACTGAGAGTGGCTGTCTGTATCGATAATATCGTCTGGAAATATGCACGTGATTTAGCTAATCTCCGGCCACATACCAAGATTGGGGCTTACGAGAGTCAAATTGATTTGACGGCACCCAGCCAACGTTCGGAAAGGAATCCGATGCAGAATCTTGCGGTCCATTGGCATGAGGGACTGTTCCTCCGACCACATCATCTCCAGGCATGGGATCGCCACTGGCAGGAAAGCCAAGCGGCCGCTTCGCGCTGGCAGAACCCCTACAGCTATGGACTGGCGAGCATCTCGATCAATGCCGACGCGCTCGCGTTGGGCTTTTTCCAACTCGATGGCGTCCGAGCCAAAATGCCGGAGGGCACGTTGGTGGAATTGGCCGTGGGAGAAACAACCGAGCGAGTTGACCTGCGGGCTGGATTTGCCGTTTCCGGTGCCTCTGCCTCAACTTCCGAAACTTCGGACGCTGCTCACGAAACCATTCCGGTGGGCGGCGGCAACAGCGTCGACGTGTTCCTTGCCGTCCCTCGGTTGCAGCTTGGTGTTTCCAATGTAGCCGAAGGCGATCAAGCCGAAGGGGCCCGCTTTCGACAACTTCAAATTCATGTGCCTGACGAAACCGATGGTGCCAGCGTCGAGCCCGTTCTGTTTCGCCGTGTCAACGCCGTCCTCAAACTTTCGACCGAAGACCTGACCGGATACGACGTGTTGCGGATCGCTCGTGTGAAACGAGGCTCGGTGGGCGGAGCAATCGCAGAACTGGATGAACGGTACGTCCCACCGTTGATGGATTGTGCCGCATGGTCCCAAATGAGACAGCGGTTTCTACGGCCGATCCACGACATGATGATGCTCAAGATCGAACTGTTGTCGCAGCTCGTCAATGATCGCAGCGTTCGAATGGACGCCGAACAACCCGGTGATCTTCAACGCATCTTGATGCTTCAAACGCTCAACCAAGCCGCAGCGGTTCTCGGTGTTCTGAATCAATCCAGCGGCGTCCATCCGTGGAACGCGTACGTGGAACTCAGCCGTCTCGCCGGTGGGTTGGATCTGTTTGGTGAAACACGATCCTTGCAGGCGATCGCTGCCTACGATCACGATGCGATCGGCCCCTTGTTTCAAGAACTGCGACGACGAATCGAATCGCGAATTGCATCGGTCGGCCAGAATGCTTACCAGCAACGCTTCTTCATCGGAGCAGGATTGGGCATGCAGGTCAGCTTGGATCCGCAATGGTTGACGAGCGATTGGCAGTGCGTCTTGGGCGTGCGTCGTGGCAAACTCTCCGCTGCGGGACTCGACAAGTTACTCTCGCCTGGTTTCCTCGATTGGAAAATGGGCAGTGCCCGCCAGGTCGAAACGCTATACAGCAAACGCGCAATGGGACTGGAGCTGAAACCCTTGCGAGAAGTTCCCCGAGTCTTGCCGTCTCAATCGGATTGGAGCTTCTTCGAGATCAGCGGTCGCGGCCCGGCCTGGACCGACGTCTTGGACACCGGCACGATCGCACTTCGAATTCGCGAACAATTGATTGACGATCCACAAAAGTTGGCGGGCAATCAAACCTTGAAGGTTCGCATGGACGCTCACACCGCTTCCTTGCAATTCGCGATCTTCGCGACCAAGCGATCGGATGCAGTGTGATGAATGAATCACTCGAACAATTCGCCGACGACTACACTGAATGTGTGCTGGCGGTGATCGACCGACTGCATGCTGACGAGCCCTTGGATCCCGTCGCCACTCACGAAACTTTGTCCCAACGCTTGACCGAGGCGCGGCAAAGTCACCATCACGATGATCGCTGGGAAGAAGCAATGTACGCGTTGGTTTCTCTGACCGATGAGTTGTTGCTGGAAATGCCATGGTCCGGTCGATCTTGGTGGAATGATCACGTCTTGGAAGCCAGCCTGTTTGGTTCACGTGATTGCAGCGAACGCTTCTATCAGATGGCCGCCGTCGCCAGTCGTGAATCCTCCAACGGCGTGTTGCGAGTCTTCCATGATTGCGTCCTGTTGGGATTCCGTGGCGTGTACTCCATTCCAGGTCTGTCAGAAGCCACCACGAAAGAACTGGGCATTCCAGCAACCTTGGAACTTTGGCTGGAAAAGACACAGCACCAACTCAGCAGCGATGCTGCCGAGGTCGATCCTCCAGCGCGTCTGCACCGATCTTTGAGTGGAGCGGCACCGAACACGACGCGACGAAGCATCGTTTGGTGGACGGTCGCGGCGGCGACGATGTTGATCGCCAACATCACGATGTACACGCTTTCGGCGGGAAAGTGATGCCCATCCCATACCATTCGACGAGAACGATCTATGTCCGATGATGCGACGCCCAGTCTAAAAGATCGCTTGAAATCGCGACTGAACGTGTCGTTGGCCGCCATGGTCGCCGCTTTGGTGGGAATTGGTCTGCTGGTCTTGGCCGCTGCCGCTTGGTTGGTCTACTCAATCGACCCAACGCGAATCGCTTGGGGCGACTACATGACGCTTCAGCGTGGTGTTTGGTTGCTGGTTCTTTGGGCACTTTCCTGCGTGGTCACTTATGTGACGGTACGCATTTGGATGGCGGACGTTCCGCTCGGCAACGCTCGCGTTCGCGCCGGTTGGAAAACAGGCATGCAACTACTGTCGCAGCACGGCGTGGGACTCAACCAAATCCCTTGCTTCTTGGTGTTGGGTTGTGAAACACGTCATCAGCAAGAAGCGTGGCTCGGATCCGAAGGGGCTCCTGTCGCTCAATCCACGTCGGAAGGCGCTCCCGCGATCGACTGGCATTTGTCAAAAGATCGCTTGCTGATCTTCTGCCGAGACATTGGTGTGTATGGGACACTCCTGCGAAGCGGAACATCGGACGAACACTCCGAGCAGCCAAAATCGATTCCCGACCATGTCGCCGAAGCACCTGCTTCACCGTCGGCATCACCGTCGGATGCAAACACCAGCGAGGAGTCCGTCGCGGACAACGACGAATCATCCAGGGCTGATTCAACCGACGACGCGCCAGCAACGGAACCTCAGGCCGAACCACTTGCCGCCGGTGCAACCCCGTCCGCCGTTGCCGTGGCTCAGCCTCCAACTCAGGCAGCAAAGACACAGCCCACCTCCGTCACTCATGCCATGCAATCGCTCGAACGAGCCGATCGCTTGGTCCAAGACGCTCAATCGATCCAACCGATGGCTCAGCCCACTCGGTCGATCCCTGATTCGCTGTCCTCCGTTCGCACCACACAATCTCAGCAAGAGCTGTCTGATCTGTGCGCACGACTGCGAGCCGAGCGATTTCCGCACGCCCCCATCAACGGCACGCTTGTGATGGTGGATTCGCGAATGATCGCCGAAGGAGGCTCTTCGCCCGGTGAGTCGGGCCGAAAAATCGGACGAGCGATCCGTCGCGACCTCGATCAGGTGCAATCCGAATTGGGAATCGCCAGCCCGGTGACCATGATGATCGCCGAAAAGGATCATCCCGACGACTACAAGGAACTGCAACGACGTTTGCGGATGGTGGAGCAACAATCGTCGGTGGCATTGGGCAAACCATTTGTCTCGGAAGAAATTCCCACCGGCGAAGCAATGAACCAATTGGCGAATGACACGATTCGTGAGATCGAAAATCGTGTCAAACAGGTTTTCCAAGTCCCACGTTCGCTCACCCAACCTCAAAATCACCGCTTGGTTCGCGTTCTGATCCAATGTCGTCGCTGGCGATCCTCGCTGCGAAGCCTGATGGTTGAGAGCTGCGCAGCCAATCCGGTCGACATGTCGTCTTCGCATTCCGAAAGCATGTCGGAAGTCAACGCACCAATCGTCAGTGGTCTGTTTGTCGCATCGCCAGGCCAACGCTCGGCCAAGAGCAACGGGGCGAAGGGACACTTCTTTGAGTCCGTCGTCGCACACATGATCGATCAACAAAATCATCTGGCTTGGACGTCGGAAGAACGACAGGCCTGGCGACGTCACCAGCGATTCGCGGCGTCGCTGATGGTGATCACTGGGCTCTTGATTGCATTGTTTCTCATCCAGCTTTGGATCGTCTTGCGTCCCCTCATTTTGACTTGATTCCATTCAGCGAGTTTGGATCATTCCACGCATTTCTTGATAAAAGTGATCAAAGTGACTCAGGGTTGAGAAATGAAAAGTCGATTCAATCGCTACAGGCAAATATCGAGACAGTGATGAGTGTTCGCCAAACCAAGACCCGACATCGTTCATGACAATTGCCGACCTCTCAACGCTGACCGCTCCCGTCTCTCCGGACTCGCCGACTGGCGTGAGTCTGGAGTACGACGCCCGGTTTGTTGAGATGACCCGGTTGGCAGAAGGCACTCGAGAACAGCAGTACGGCAAGACCGTCATTGCGGCTCAACCACCGGATTGGCGAGCCATTCACCAGCTAGCGATCGAGCTGGCGAGCGAAACTCGCGATCTCCGGCTGGCCGTTCTCTTGGTCGAATGCCAGACTCACCTGAAGGGCCTTGACGGTCTGACGGAATCGATGACGCTCCTTCGCGATTGGGTCCGCGACCATTGGGACGACGTTCATCCGCAACTCGATCCCGACGACAACAACGATCCGTTCATCCGAATCAATGCCCTTGGTCGTCTTTGCGAACCAGAGCGATTGCCATCGATGATCGGCCGAATGACCTTGGTCGAATCGCTGCCTCATGTGGTGGTGACGCTCAATGACGTGCGTCGTTCACGTGGCGAGCTCAATGCGACCTCGTCCGCGGATTCGCCCACGCCGATGGAAGTGGAAGCCGCCTTTTTGGCGTTTCCAGTTGCTGAGCTTCGACATCGCTATGAAGCTTGCCAACGAGCCGAAAATGCACTGCAAGAGACGGTGGACTTCCTAGAACAGCATCTCGGAACCGGGATTTGGGAAACCAAAGAGCTGTCGTCCTGCCTTTCCGCGTGCAGCCAATTATTCAAGACACACCTTCGACAACGTTTGTCCGTTTCGGATGCCGCGGTCAAAGATGTCAGCGGCGATGAATGCGAGCCAGCCGCTTCCCACGACGCTTCCAATCAGTGGGACTCCGAGGATGTTGACGAATCGATCGTCAGCCTCAGTCGCATTCGGGTTCAGTCGCGCGAAGAAGCTGCCCAGGCACTCGACGCGGCGACGAGGTACTTCGAGTTGCATGAACCGTCCAGCCCCGTGCCGCTCTTGCTGCGTCGGGCTCGCCGGATGATCAACCAAGACTTCGTCGACATCATTCGCGAACTCGCACCCGATGCGCTCTCGCAAGCAAGAAACCTGGCTGGCCAGTTTGACGACTGATCCTAGCGGTCATCAAACCCAACCACTTACAAATCCACCCTGTCGCCGCTGTTCTGAAAAGGAAAGCTGATGTCCGAAAGCAGCCAAAAATTCATTGCTCGTAACCGTCCGCCTCGCGTTCAGATCGAATACGACGTGGAAACCTACGGTTCCGAGAAGAAGGTTCAGCTTCCTTTCGTGATGGGAGTGCTTGCTGACTTGTCGGGCAATCCGTCCGAGCCACTCGAAGATGTCGCCGATCGAAAGTTCCTGGAAACGGACATTGACAACTTCGACGACCGTTTGAAATCGATGAAGCCACGCGCTGCGTTTCAAGTGGACAACACGCTGACCGGCGAAGGCAGCCTGAACATCGATTTGACCTTCGAATCCATGGACGACTTCACACCCGGCCAAATCGCCAAACGTGTGGAACCACTCAACAAGCTTCTCAACGCACGCACGCAATTGGCGCAGTTAGTGACCTACATGGACGGCAAAGCCGGCGCCGAAGAATTGGTGTCCCGATTGATCAACGATCCTGAACTGTTGAAAGAGCTCGCCGAAAAGCCGCTCGAAATTGACGAATCCGATTCCGCCGCAGAAGCCGCCTGATCGAATCGTCACACCAACACCCACCACCAATCTCGAAGGACTCAAGGATGAGCGATACACAATCGGAAACCACGGAAGCCGCTCCCGATGACACCGACACACTCACACTGGACACATTGTCGGAGTTGTTGGAAGCCGAATTCAAACCACGCACCGATGATGCCGGGTTGGCTGTCACACGGGCGGTCAACACGCTTGCAGCTCAACTTGTGACCAGTGAGATGGTTGCCGAGAGCGACGTGATCAAGACGATTGAAGCCTTGGTAGCCGAAATCGACAACAAGATCTCGGAGCAGATGAACGAGATCCTGCACCACGATGATTTCCAACAACTCGAAGGTGCATGGCGTGGTTTCGCCCACTTGGTGAACAACACCGAGACCGATGAGATGCTGAAAATTCGCGTCTTGAACATCTCCAAAAAAGACCTTCACAAGACGCTGAAGAAGTTCAAAGGAACCGCTTGGGATCAAAGCCCAATCTTCAAAAAGCTGTACGAAGAGGAGTACGGCCAATTCGGTGGTGAACCTTACGGTGCGTTGATCGGCGACTACTACTTCGATCATTCGCCCGTCGATGTCGAATTGCTGGGCGAAATCGCGAAAATTTCTGCCGCTGCACACGCCCCATTCATCACCGCGGCTGCCCCCGCTTTGATGCACATGGATTCGTGGCAAGAACTGGGCAACCCTCGCGATTTGACCAAGATCTTCCAAACCGTCGAATACGCATCGTGGCGTTCACTTCGCGACGACGAAGATTCACGCTACATCGGTTTGACGATGCCACGTTTTCTGTCACGCCAGCCTTACGGTGCCGCGACAAATCCCGTCGAAGAATTCGCGTTCGAAGAAGAAACCGCAGGCCCTGACCACAGCCGATACGTTTGGTCCAACAGTGCCTATGCGTTCGCTGTGAACATCAACCGCTCGTTCAAAATGCACAGCTGGTGCTCACGCATTCGTGGCGTGGAATCGGGTGGAGCAGTTGAAAAGTTGCCCGTTCACGTGTTCCCAACAGACGATGGCGGCGTGGACATGAAGTGTCCAACCGAAATCTCGATCAGCGATCGACGGGAAGCGGAACTGGCGAAAAACGGAATGATGCCGTTGGTGTTCCGCAAGAACAGCGACTTGGCCGCCTTCATCGGTGCTCAGTCACTGAACAACCCCAGCTTGTTCGAAGACGACGATGCAACCGCCAACGCTCGCTTGTCAGGTCGTTTGCCGTATCTGTTTGCCGTCTGCCGCTTCGCACACTACTTGAAGTGCATCGTTCGCGACAAAGTGGGTTCGTTCAAAGAACGTGCCGACATGCAAATCTGGCTCAACAACTGGATCAGCCAGTATGTCGACACCAACCCAGCCACCGCATCGGAACTGGACAAAGCGCGTCGTCCACTGGCGGGTGCAGAAGTGGTCGTCGAGGAAATCCCGGGCAACCCTGGATACTACACCGCGAAATTCTTCTTGCGTCCTCACTTCCAACTGGAAGGTTTGACCGTGTCATTGCGACTCGTTAGCAAGCTGCCGTCCGCCAAGGCCGCTTGATCATTCGGCTTTGAGACGCCCCCAAACAACATTCATTCCAGGAAACTGAAACCATGATTTTTTTGAAGTTCACAACTGAGATCAAGGGCGACGCAACCGTTGCTGGCTACGAAGATCAGATCAAGTTGACCTCGGTCTCTTTCGGTGCCAATCGTACCGTCGCAAGTGTTGCCGGCAGCTCGGCTCGTGAAACCGGCTCCCCCGCGTTCACCGAACTGCAATGTGCAAAGGACTTCGACATCGCGTCGACTGAATTGTTCATGCAAAGTGTCTCGGGTGCTTCGCTGCAAGGCGCAACCCTGACCTACTTGCAAACCGACAACGAAGGCAACCCGCAGGTTTACTTGACCGTGACATTGGTCGATCCGATCGTCACCAGTTACTCACAGTCGAGCATGGGCGACAGCAAGCCTTGCGAAAACTTCACGCTCAACTTCACCGAGATCAAAATGGCGTACACCAAGTACGACGGGGACTCGGCGAAGAAAGCGACCGAGAAAGGTTGGAACCTGTCGGAACAGAAAGCCGCCTAGGCTAAACTGTCATGGCGTCCAACGAACCAATCGAACAACCGTCATCCTCGCTACTGGATCGATTGATCCGTGGCGAGAACGGTGGCGGTGGCGACGTTCGTGTGATGCCAAATCAAGGATCGCGAAGCGGTGTTTCACGCCGTCAACGTCGCCACCAGATGGCGATATTGAGTTCGCAAATCGAACGCGATCTGTTGGCGTTGTTTGGAACACGCCGAATGTCCGAGGACACTGATCTGTCGGCCTGGCCGTTGGTTCAAAAAAGCGTTTTGAACTATGGTGTTCCTGATCTGACGGGCAGGACCAGCAGCGGATTGGACCTGCGACTTCTTCAACGAGAATTTGCCGAAGCGATTCGGTGTTTTGAACCTCGTTTGCGACCGGACACTCTGGATGTGACGTGCCGGTTGAACGAATACGTCCGTGGTGACGTGATCGTGCAAATCCAGGCCCTGTTCGGCCCCTCCGATGCGTTGGAATCCTTTGCGATGGGCATCTCGATCTGCTTGGGCAATGGCCAATGTCAGAAAGTGGTGCCGGGAGTCGGTCAACGCCGAGCGGCATAGCCGGATTGTGGTCAGCGAATTACCTCTTGGGACGCAAGACCCAATTGTGCTATTGAGCAAGAACCGTGATGAGTGTCACGGTCAAAATGACCACAGCCCAAGAGTTTGTGCTGGAAAGATGGCATCGCCAAGCATCCGCGCACTCTCGACTCCTTCGTTCACCTCGGTTGGATTTGACGCATGGAAGCTCAGTTCCTCGATCATTACAACCGAGAACTCGGCTACCTGAGAGAACTGGGGGCGGAGTTTGCACAAGAATACCCCGCGGTCGCCGGTCGCTTGGGAATGGACGAATTCGCCTGCGCCGATCCTTTCGTTGAACGTCTGCTAGAAGGATTCGCGTTTTTGGCGGCGCGAGTGCATCGCCGTTTGGATTCCGAGTTCCCACAACTCACCCGCGGATTGCTGCAATCGATCTACCCGCACTACACGCGGCCGATCCCATCCGCCGCGATCGTTCAAATTCATCCGGATCCCGACGAGGGATCGCTGGCCAGCGGCTACCGTTTGCCCCGTGGCTCTCGTTTGCAGGGACCGTCCAGCCAAACCTGCCCGACGCCTTGCCGATTCGAAACGACCGCTCCGGTTGATTTGTGGCCGATTCAATTGGTGGACGTGGAGTGGGTGGAACGTGGCACTGCGACCCGTCGCCCGATGCCTTCCATCATGAAGAGCATGCCCTGTCGTGCCGCTCTGCGAATCACGCTTCAAACCACGGCCGGTTTGCCGATGTCGGCACTCGACCTGGACAGCCTACCGATTCATCTTCGCGGTGGCGAAACCGCTCATCAGTTGCTGGAGTTGCTCGTCGCACATCAGAACGGCATCGTTGTCGGCGACGCCGCGTCGGATCAATGGCAACGACTGGATTCGGCATCGCTGGTCGCTGGTGGTTTCGATGATGCAGAAGCATTGCTACCTGGCGAGCCCCGATCGTTCAGTGGATACCGCTTGCTGCAAGAGTATTTCTTGTTGCCCGAAAAGTTCCTGTTCGTAACGCTAAACGGGTTGTCCCAAGCGGTTTCGATGGCGAAGGGCAACCAACTTGAAATCATCATCGGCGTTGACCAATCACAAAAAGATTTGGTGGGACGTCTCAGTCGTGAACACTTGGTGTTGCTCTGTGTTCCGGCAGTCAACTTGTTCAAGCAACGCGCGGATCGAGTCCCGATTTCCGAAACCAAATCCGAACACCAACTGTTAGTCGACCGCAGCCGACCGATGGACTTTGAAATTTGGTCGGTTGAACAATTGCTGGGTCATGGAACATCGGCTCAGCAAGAGGTTGAGTTCTTGCCGCTGTACGCGCCGCCAACCAACATGGCCGCGCGCCAGCAGCACGCCGCCTACTACACACTCGATCGTCGTCCGCGACAACCTTCGACGAACCAACGTGAGTACGGTCATCGCT
>NZ_JBICHO010000197.1:0-6389 GCF_043100905.1 Rhodopirellula sp. JB055
AGTTCCAAACCGATTTGCCGATCGGCCGCAACTATCGCGGATACAGCGTCAGCGATGAGTTCCGATTGAATTCCTGGACCAGCGTTCTATTGACTGATAATTGGTCCGTGTCGCTCCGAGGTGAACACCTTTGGCGGACCGACTACGACGGCGCCGACTCATCAGCCAACAACCTGCTGATCTCCACCAACGTCGAAGAGTTCCGAGGCGGTTATTGGTACAACCTCGGCATCGGTACCCAGTTGATGGCCCACGGCCACTACTTCAACTTTGAATTTGTGCCGACCATCGCACAAGACCTGGACGGCATCCAACTGGAAACGGATTACTCTGTCATCGCCAGTTGGTCCAAGGCCTGGTGAGTGTGCCAAACAACATCGCTCCTCAGTTGGCTGGTTTGCGACCGAGGAACAAATAGTACGGTGCCTTGATGAGCGGCATGTAAGGAACGCTTCCCAGCCGCTCATCACAACGCTCGGTCTCGAATCGGCGGTGGAGCATCGCCAAATGATCGCTGGACAAGTAAACATTGTCGGACGCGAACCAGAGCGACCAAAACGTTCGCCGCAGCCAACCATGCTGACGTCTACCCAACGCAGCATGTTTTCGCGAAACGTGAAAGTCCGTCACGGCGATGGTTCCGCCGGGTTTGAGGATTCGCTGGGCAATCAAGATGCTTTCGAACCAGTCCGGTATCATCGTCAGTGAATATGAAAACGTGACGACATCGACGCTGTTTTCAGGCAGCTCAAACTTAGTTGCATCAGCATGATGCAGCGTCACATTCTTGAGCTCACGTTGCTCGATCCGCTCCGACGCGACCTTCAAAAGCGATTGTGAAAGGTCAACCAAGTGAACTTCAGAAAGAGCCGTCGACTGTTCCTCCACGGAGAACAAGTTGTGTCCGGTGCCGGCACCAAAATCGACCCAGACGCCGTCGTCAGGGAAGTCCACCCAAGACATTAATTCCGATCGTCCGTGCAACAACTTCTCACGAAACGAATCGTAGTGGGACGCTTGCCCTTCGTAGAAACTCTCCAATCGTTCGCCGTGCGTTTTGCCGCGAACCGGTCGGAACAACAGGTGCCAAAGGACTTTGAGATCATCGACGCGGGACGTTGGCTTGACGGCCTGGCTCATGCTGCCACCCCAGCCGATCCGGTCGTCGCCTCAGCATTTTCCTGCATGCGACCAAACAGATCCGCGATGTAGAAACTGCCATAGGTGTGAACTCGATCGCGAGCGTGCAGGGAAGTCGCCAGTTCGTCATGGTAATGAAGCAGATCGCCCAATTGAACTTGGCTGCCTTCGTGCTGCAACATCAGAGGATTGACAAAATCGACCGCCAACGCGGCGCTTCGCCACAAAACGCGAGCATCGGGAGTTGCTCGATTCAGAATGCTCTGCCACTCCGAGGCCAGCAACTCAGGATAGCGGTCGTACAACCAATCCATATGATCGAGCAACACGAATCGAGAGACGGGTTGATCGTGGCCGGTCAAAAAACCTTCGACCGTGTTGGTGTGCGTGTGAACGCGATCGACTAAACCGCCTTTCAATGTCTCAAAGTTTTCTTCTTTGAGGTATTCCGGGCAGCACTCAGGCGTGTAACTCCCCGTCAAATAGACTCGCCAGAAGTAGTTGTCACGCAGCGGCAGCGTTTTGAAAACCGCTTCGATCCGATCTTGGATGAACCCGCCGATTCCGCCGGGATAACATTGATCGAGTTGGTTGCGCTGACTGCGCGGGACACCGAGCATCGCCAGCGTTGTGTCACGACGCAACGCCCAACGCAGCGGTTTGCTCCAAAGCAACCGGTTGATATTGCGTTCTTGGTAGATCTCACGCTGCTGATCCACCGATTCCGCTTTCAGCAATTCCGCAATCGCTTCCTTCAAGCCGGCAGGCCGCTTCAGGTAGCCGTTGACCAACCACGCGAACAATCCCGATGTGCCGCGGAAATAGAAGCTTTTCCTGCGAGATGTCCCGTCGAAGAAATCCAAACGGCGGTCCCAAATCGCACGTGCGTCTGGAGTCAACGAACCGCGAACATGATTGTGATAAAGCGATTGCCAATCCGAATGGTAGCCGCGTCCAAACACGTCGAAGAAGTCTTGGTAATTCAGTGTGCGGATGGAGGCACACTTCAATTCCAGCAAAGCATTTTGCAGCGGATTCATATCCACCGCGTGCACTGACTTCGGCGACTGCAGTGCATAGTCCAGTGCATTGCAACCGGCGGAGGTGATCACGAGAACTGAATCATCCGCCCCCAGCGAGAGTGCCTGACGGTCAATCCGTGGGTCTTCCCAACAAGTGTTGTAGACGAGGTTCTTTTGATGAACGACTTTGAAGCACTTGTTGCCGAGCCAGTTTGCGACCATGCGAAGGTGTCTTTCGAAGGGATGGTTAGAAATTCAGAAGTCTTTTGTGTGCAAAGCATCACGCGGCGTAACCACTTGACGACGCCCCAGCACCCGCCGGGACGAGTTCGCGTTGTTCGTTGTCCGGAACGCTTGGAGCAGAAAACGATCGTCTGACCGTTTCTCGTTGAGCGGGAAGTCGAAGAAACAGGTCATCGTCGTAGCGCCGAAGCAAATGCAGTTGACCGTCATGGCGTTCAATCAAGCCGGTGCAGTTCTCGACCCAATCCCCTGTGTTGCAGTACCACATCGCATCGCCCTGCACGATGTCGGGCGTGTGAATGTGCCCGCAAATCACGCCGTCACAGTCTTTTGATTTCGCGTGGTCCAATATTTTGTTTTCAAACCCGCTGACGAATCGAATCCATCGTTTCACGCGGTCTTTGAGAACCGCACAAACGCCGTGGGGATTGCGTTCCCGGTGTTGCCAAATGCGGTGGTACCAACGGTTCAAACTCAAGCAAGCGTCGTAAGCGACCGTCATTCCTTTGGACAACCACTGTGCGTTGTTTTCAACGCAATCAAACAAATCGCCGTGGGTGATCAGGAACTTCCAACCGGCAGCGGTCTCCAGCACGAATTCATTCGCGACTTCAAACCGTGGCAACGTCGCTCGGCAGCCCGCTTGAAACACCGGGTTGCGAAGAAAAGCGTCGTGGTTGCCTGAGACGTAGTGAATTTTGGTGCCTTGTTGAGAAACGCGAATCAGGTGCGCAATGATTTCGTCGCACGCGGTCGACCAATGCCACCCCGTGTTGATTTTCCAACCGTCGATGAAGTCACCCACCAAGTACAGGGAATCGGGTTGGAACTCTTGCAAGAACGCCAGGAACTCTTCGGCACGCGAATGCTTCGATCCAAGATGCACATCGCTCACCAAGAGGGTCCGAACCGGCTTTGGGGCTGGCCGCTGCATGCAACTTCCTTGGCTTGGAAGGAATGGAAACGGGTGTCGCCCTTCAGCCCGAAGAGATCCTTCTTGGAGCCATAGAACTGCAATCCAATGCGTGATACCCGTCACTTGAAATTGAATTCGAGCGAAGAGTATCAGGCGAGTGTGACGTTCTTGTTAACGCTCGATGCGGGTTGCAGGAAACTTCCCATCGGCCAAGTCATCGCTCCGTCGCAAACCGCGATCCAAAGACTCTGTTCAGCGCATAAAAAAACCGCTCGTTGTGAGACACAACGAGCGATCAAGATGCCGCTTGAATTCCGCAAACGCGTCTTAGAATCGCATTTGATATTGGAAGTAAAAGAAGTCCGCGTCCACGTCTTGGACACCTGCCGTCGTGCTGTAGTAGTCGCCCGAATTGAAGTGCGAGTAACCGATCAAAGCACTGTTGCGTGGGTTGAGCGCGATCTGGAACAAAACGTCAATCTCGTGTCCGAGTTCACGATCGCCGGCAAGGTTGCCAGGATTGCTAGGTGCCATCACCACGTTAAACGGAGTGGTCTTCTCGTCCAACATGAAGTAGTGGTACCAGAGAATCAGCTTGACCTTCTCGCCAAAGAATGGCGTGATGAACTGTGCGTTGACGTCGTGAATGTTACGACGACCAAACAAGTCCATGAAACCAAGATACTTGTGAGCCAGCGGGAACATGTGGTCGAATCCATCGCCACCGCGAAGTTCATCATCACCGCCCGATGCGTAGTCGTACCAGAACCAGAAGGTCGGCTTCCAGTCGCTGGTCATTGCGACTTGACGTCCCAGTCCACCCGTGAAGAACCCGGCGCTGTGGTCGGTTCCATCGCTGTTGGTCCCGAACTGCGTCCCGCCTTCGTACTCGTACAACCAATTCGAATCCGTTTTGCCGACGATCCGGCTACCAATCGTGTGGTAGTCGAAATTGGTCGTGTCGTTGTTGAGACCTAGGTAGTAGTTTTCCCACTGCCCCAACCAAGTGTCCTTGCGGGTCATGTACGCACCAAAGAACTGAACATCTTGGTTCGTGGCATCCCACTTGTCTTCGTAAGCAGCGGTGCGTTTCACGGGGTGGGTGTAGAACGCATCGATCGAACCGGCTTTGTTTGCGTAGGTCGCACGCACACCATCGAAGGTCCGACGCGTGTTGGCCCAATCCAAAGGCGAGATCAAACGTTGAGCACCCAGCAACAACTCTTGGCGTCCACCGCGAACAGAAAGATTGTCCGTCAACTGAGCTTCGAGGAACAGGTTCTGCGCTTCGCCGCGGTTCTCTTCGATCGGACGATTGTTGAACAACTCTCCGCCCGAGTCCGCGTACAAGTACTCGCCGTAGAACCGAAGGTTATCGGACAAACGCCAGTTCGCGAACATGCGATAGCGAGTCAGCCAAAAATTGTCATCGTCGCCGGTGAGCCCCAAACCCCGGTGATTGTTTTCACTGTGATAGCGAACACGCGCTTCGCCACCGACGTCCAAGGTGCCATCGAACATTCCCTTCAGCGAATCGCCGAAGAACGAAGGACCGTCGTAGCAAGGGTCATCGAGGTAGCTGAAATCATTGGCATAAAAGACGCCCTGGTAGGCACCTTTCATCTTCGCCATCGCAGCTTCTTTTTTCTTCTTCGTGCAGCAACCGTTTGCACAGCAAGTGCAAGGCGCCGAATACGAAGCGTAAGAGTCCACGGAAGCGGACGAGTCCACAACTGGTTCAGCGATCGGCGATTGCGGTTCCACGATCGAGGAAGCCGCAGGCGTTTCGCCTGGTGCAGTGGGAGATGGCCCTGGTTCGGTCAGGGCTCCCGAACCCTGTTGGACAACAAGGACCTCAACCGGTTCGAGACCGGATGTGTCTTGAGCGTGAGCGTGAATGGAAATGGCTGCTGTTGCGATTGCGACCGCACTCAGCAAGCGACGTTTCCAATTGAGTTGGGACATGGCGGTGAATCTCCTTCATGGAGCTGATTTGTAATTCGGATCATCCAGATCGTTGTGGATCGTCTTGCTTTCCTTCCGCCTGAAAAAGGAAATCGCAAAGAATCAGAATGAATTGGAATCAACACCCGGAATTTCATAACGACCCACTTGGGCTATCGGCGCATTCAAAGTGATGCTGAATCGGCAAACCGCCAGTGTTTCAAGATGCGCCCTCAGGGAACGCGTTCAAACGGTCCAAAGGTCAAAGTCGTCCGGTCGACGCCTCTTTGCGATCCGTTCTGTCGGTCGCAATTGACCGCCAAGTTGGAAAAGCTCCCAAGGCAAATTCCCAGTCTCGAATTCACCCGCGTTGCAGACGTTTCCAAGCACCGAGCCCGTTTCAAAACGAACATCCTCGCCGCTGAATCTGCCGGGACAGGAGGCCAGTGGCGGCCCCAGAATGCACCTGCCTAATCCGCGCGCAGGCAACTGAAAATGCTGCTGAAAGCTTATGCAGCCCGGTCCATCCCGATTTTTCGGGAAGCATTACCAAGACCATCTTCAAGGCAGACCCCACCACTCTGGACCCCTTAAGGCAAACTAGACCCCATAGCAAGCAACAGCGCACTTCGCGCCCCTGCATCCGGCACGACGCTTGCGACCCGTCAAACCTGCATCACTGATGCCACTTTATTGAACATGGCCTCTGCACTCTTCTCGACGGTCGAATCCCCTCATGCCAATTTGCCCCGCCGGCTTCTGCCTTGAACCAGAAAACGTCCCGTTCACACCATCGGAACTGGACACATCGACGCGTTCTGACCAGCCTTCAGCCCGTCCACAGGCATCCTCTAAAAAGTGGAGGGGAAGCTCGTTGGCATCGCTCTTCGCCCCCTCCACCCAACTCGCATTCCTCGGTTGCGTCGCTCTCGCAAGCATGCTCACCGGAGGCAGCGATTCAGGCGTCACGCTGGCTGATCTCGAAGCTGCCGCGGCCAAGGTCGACATCAGCAAGATTGAAATCGACGCGGAACCATCGGGATCGGCTGCGATGCTCGATTTGGAAAAGACGGACCTGACGTTTGGTTTCATCAAGCTGACCGACTGTGCCCCTTTGGTGATCG
>NZ_JBICHO010000198.1:0-9543 GCF_043100905.1 Rhodopirellula sp. JB055
GGTATCCAACGAGATTTCCCGCCGTACATCTCGAGCTTGCGCATCCACATGAGTTTGAATCAAAGTTTGAATCTTTCGCGTCAATATGGCTCTCAACCAAGTCACAAACTCGCCTCCAGTGCTGCCGCGAAACTCACTGAAGCCACGTGCCGCGTTCAGCAATGTCTCCTGAACGACATCCGACTCGCTCGTTCTCACGCGGAGCCGAGCTCGGATTTGTGAAGCGGCCAACAATCGCACGTAGTTTTGATACAGACCAAACAGCGTGCTCAGCGCAGCAGCATCGCCATTTCGCGCTGCTTGGAGCAGTCGGTCAACCTGGGTGTATTCAGAGTTTTTCGGTGGGTTCAATTTGATTTCGCTGCTCCTTCAAAACACCGGAATTGCAGACACGTCCAAGTGATAGACAGGGATCACAGTGAATTGTCACGCAAAAAATCTGACAGTGCGAGGTTTCTAGCCAGGAACCACGATTTCTGCAGCCTAGCGAATCGAGTAGCAACAAGTTCGTTGCGTATTTCGAGACTGGGTTGCTCGACCGCTCTCATGCCGACTTTGGCGAGATCTGTGCGACTGAACAACTGGAGGCGAACGCACAGCAGAAAGTGCGCGACAGTTTGCTCAGGAGACTGCATTCTCGTCTGGGCGAAGTCGCGGTGGCCTGCTAAAATCCCCGTTCCGGATGGGTGGCCGAGTGGACGAAGGCTCTAGTCTTGAAAACTAGCGTAGGGGAGACCTTACCGTGGGTTCGAATCCCACCCCATCCGCACCTTTTCTCACCCCTTGGTGCGGGTGACATCTCGCCATTTTTCATGGCAATCCACAGATCCCGCCACGGTCGAGAATCAGACCAGCAGCGGCTGCAACAGTTGCCGGCGGGTCACCACGCTGCCGATCTTGCCACTTGGCTCGTACAGCACCGCCACATCGCTGTGAGCGTCGTACAAACGCAGCAGCACCCCGAGATGACGATCGGTCAACGAACCGCGAACGATCGGTAGCGGCGCGGGAACCTGATCTTGGTGCACCAAGTCGGCGTAGCGATAAAAACCCATGATCCGCCCCTTCCGACGCACCAAAATGATCGGGTGATTCTGCCGCCGAGCCTGACGACGGGCAAGCTCCAAATCCACCGGTGTGTCCACCACCGCCAAACGCTCCGGACGCACGCCAAATTGCACCGCTGGACCGTTGCCGACATCAAACACGTTCTGAGCCAAATTCCGTTGACCCGCGGCAAGAATCCCGGCCTCCTCGCCGGCCTGCAACACTTGTTCCAAGTCACCACGCGCCATCGAAAGCCGCAACCGGAACGGCGTTTCTCCCGTCAACTTCTGAAGTGCATTTCCAAGCAAGCTCAGTAGCAGCGAGATCGGCGCGAACAGAATCGTTGCCAACAGAAGCAACCATCTTGTCCCACGCAGCAATCGATACGGCGCTTGATAGAACAAATGTTTGGGAAGCAACTCGCCAAACACAAATACCATCGGTGTCATCATCACGGTGGCCGCCAATTCAATCGCCTCTCCACCACCGATCAACGTCCCGACGAACATCACGATCGCCAAACTTGTCAGGTAATTGGCCAGGTTGTTGCCCACCAACGTCGTCGCCACGAAAATCGCAGGATGGTTGATCATCCAAACCAAACCGCGTCCAGCGAGCGAACCACTCAGTCCATCCAGCACCAAACGCGTTCGCGAAACGCGATACAACCCCGTCTCACTGCCGCTAAAAAACGCAGACAGCGCCAACCCAACCAAAAACACTCCGACGGCCAGCATCATGACGAAGATCGCTCCGAGTCGGGGCCCAACCAAGCTTCGATCCAAATCCCGTCTTCGTCTTCCTCTGTCACCACCAGTTCATACTCCGCCAAAGGAGCCACGTCACCGGCTCGAGGCACGCGTTCGTTGTGGCGTTGGATGTGCCCACCGACTGTCGCGGTGCGTTCCTCAGGCAATTCAATTTCCAACGTTTTCGCAAGCGCTCGCAAACTCGTTGATCCAGTCATCCGGTAGTGATTGCCCCCCAACCGTTTGATCTGGTCTTCTGCCGCATCCAACTGATCCGTGCTGGCCAAAACCCCTCGCAAAATATCGTCGACCGTCAACGCACCAACCACCTCGCCAAATTCATTGACGACCACCGCCACACTGATGTCCTGCTCGTCCAACTGGTCGTACACCTGAGCGATCTTCGCCGACCAAGGCACATGCAGCACCTTTTCCAGTGCGGAGGGCAAGTCATCGATTTGCTGGGGACGCAGCAATCGCACGGCGACGGAACCAAGAATCGATTGGCCCGAAGTGTCCTCTGGATCTGCCACGATCAGATAACCACCAGGAGGCGACCCCTCGGCCAACAACGAAGTTTCCAGTGGAGGTGAAACGATCATCAGCTTGCTCCGCGGACGCATCATTTCGTCCGCTTGAATCTCTGCCATCATCACCAAGGAACGCAGCGCCAAACGCTCCCGCCGAAGCAACGTCGCATCATCGGTGCCCAATTCAATTGCACGTTCAATGTCAGTCAATTCGATCTCGGGCTCCGGCTCGAAGGATGGCCATAGCAATCTTCCCGCCGCTTCGTTGGCCCATTTCACAAAAGGCAAGATCGGCGAAACGATTCCGACGGCAATCGTCATCGGCACCCCCACCAACAAAGCAATTCGCGTCGGCGTCATCACCGCGAAACTCTTGGGCAACATCTCGCTGAAAAAGATGATCGTGAGCAAACAAACCAATGTGAAAACACCCGGTCGCGAAAGGTCGGCTGAGACGATCGCTACCAACGTGAAGTAGGTCATGTTGATCAGCAGATTCCAAAACAAAATCGCTGCGAGCAACCGATCTGGTTCAGACAACAAATGCGTCACCACCCGCCCCGACGCACCGTTGCGACCAATCCGTTTGCGGTCACGTTCCTTCAGCGAAAAGAGCGCCGCTTCACTGCCACTGAACAGTCCGCTGGCAAGAATGAGAATGAGCATCGCAGCCAAGAATGGCCACTTCGACACCAGCTCGTTCAATTCGTGGACCCCGGCAACGCCTCGGGGGTATCGCCAGTGGTCCGCGTGGTCTCGTTTCCACGGTCCGGTTCCAGCGAAACATCAAACTCGCTCAGGGCAGGAATCATCATCGCCGCCGTCGTGAACCCGTATCCAGCCAAAAGACTGAAGACGACCCATAAGTGGTCGGTCTGCAACAAAAACTGTGTGATCGCATAGAACGTGATCAAAGGCAAAGCAAACGAAGCAGCAAAGATCGCCGACGATGGGTTCCGCCAACCGAGAGCCGCAAACAACGCCAACCCGCCACCCAAAATCATCACCAAGAACGGCGCCAACTGCAACTGAAACGCCCCCCGGAAACTCACCATGATCGTCATGCAAATCGCAATGCCCACGCACAGAAAGAACACCGTGCCAAGACTGGCCAGCGTTGCCGTCCGCCCCGAAACGTAATTCAACCCCGAGTGAATTCCCAACATGGAAACAAACACCACCAACGCGAATCCACCCAACAGCGCGTACACCATGTTCTCCAGCGTCATCACGCCGGAGAGCCCCAAATAAATCGTCAGCAACATCGGCAACACGATCATTTCTTTCGCCGCGTACATCACTCCCCAAAGTTTGCCAAACACGAACTCGCTCGGGCGAAGGTCCGTGACCAACAACAAATCCAGCGCCAGTCCATCTCGTTCACCCGTCACCGCGTTGACCGCCAACGCGTTGACCAACACCAAACTGATGACTCCCAACGCAGCCATTGGAATGGTGACCGCAGGCAGGGCACGTCCAATGCGGCCGGCCGGTTCCATCGCCACGCCACTTTCCACTTGGAAATAAATCGCGGTCGCGATGATTGCAAAGATCAACACAAACACGGCACGAATCAGAATGATCTTGCGACCATAAGCCCAGGTGCGGATCTCTCGCCAAAGGATGGGATTGTCCCAAACCGGACGAGGCTGACGAACCTTCCAAGAAGTCGGATCTTTGTCGCGGTCACGCTGGAATTCTTCGCTTGCGAACTCTTCGCTGGTTTCAGGATCCGGTGCCTTCAAGCGTACTTCTCGCGACGGATTCCAGACACGAACTTTCGCGATTCCAATGGCCAAGATCACTGCGGACAAAACGCTTCCGACCATCACAAACAAACCGCCGCCGTCGCTCAGGAAGGCAGCCCATCCCGCGTCCGCGTTGGTCGCCGCCAACAAGGCTCGCGGGGCACTGATCGCCATGGCCCACCTGGAGTCATCCCCACTCATCGAAGCTGCGATTTCGCCCGCTGCCACCAAAAGCAACAACACCAAGACCGTCAACGCGATCGATTGGAACGTTTTCTCTCGCCACAACGCCACCACAACGCCGACCGCTGCGGACACGATCACACTGACAATCGTGACCGCGAAAACAGCGAAAACTTGTCCCGGTGCAACACCACCTAGCAACGGCAGAGTCAAAAACAAGGGCAGCGAAATGACGCACAATGCGAAGGGCGACAACAACGTTGCTGCGGCTTTCCCCCCCACGATTTCAAAACCCGACAACCGGGTCATCAACATCAGAATCAGCGTCCGGCGATCCTTCTCCTGAGCCACACTGCTGGCGGCGCCCACGGCTGCCAGCGCCGACAAAATCACCAACTGAAGCGGGGCGAGCAGACGGAACATCCAACCGCCAAACTTGGCCGCGTCCGCATTGGCCGCCAAAGAACGCGAACCATCGAGCACCAAATATCCCGTGCACAACAACAGAAAAAGTGCCATCAAATAGACACCGCGAGTGACGTAGGTCGCCGGTCGCTTGGGAACGACAGAGGCTTCGCGTTGAAAAACGGGGCCGAGCATGACTGGGATCAAACCGTGAGGCGATTGCCGAAAGAGGTGCCGAGTGGATTCACGTGCGGACGCAGTCTAATGCATCACCGCGCAATCGAGAATCAAGTCGTTATGCATTCCAACCCAGAATGGTTCGATTGGCTGAGGAATTCACCCCTGGGCGGGCTGGAGAACACCGCGACGCTCCATTTCCTCGATGATTTGGGAGGCCTGATCGGTCGGCGTCTGACCCTCCTGCCATTTCAGGTGAATTTCAGGCGATGAAGGCACGTCGTAGGGATCGCTGATCCCAGTGAAATTCTTGATTTCGCCTGCGATGGCTTTTTGATACAGCCCCTTTGGATCTCGCTGCTTGCACACCTCAAGCGGCGTGTCGACGAAGACCTCCAAAAAGTCCCCACCCCGTCCGCTGCTTTCAATCGTCTTCCGGACCCGATCCCGGTCCCTTTGATAGGGGCTGACAAACGCGGCCAAGGTGATCACCCCCGCGGACGCAAACAGCTCGGTCACGGCGCCAATCCGGCGAATGTTCTCTTCACGATCCGTGGGGCCAAACCCCAACCCAAACCGATTCGCGAATTCTTCTCCGTGCTCGTCCTTCAAAGCCGTTGGTGGTGCACACAAACCATGACGAACATTGTCGCCGTCCAGCAGCGTGCAGGTCGCGCCGCGCTGGATCAACAACCGATCCAGCTCATTCGCGATCGTGCTCTTCCCACACCCGCTCAACCCTGTGAACCAAACCACCACGCCACGTTGCCCCAGTTTCGATTCTCGGTCCTCTCGAGAAACGCTGTGCGTGTGCCAAACAATGTTCTTCTGAACATCCTCTTTGGCGTCGCTGGTTGAGGAAGGTTCGTCAGTGTTGGACTGGCTCATGAATTGGTTTTGAATAAAAGTTGAGTCAGGAAGTTCAAATCCGCCCGGAACAAACTTGCCCCGAAAAAACGAGATCGCGGGCGTTCAATCCGTCCCATCCTAATCGACACGGCTCGAATATACCCCAGGCCCTCGAACACCATTCGCCCGATGAACTAGATTCCGTATCGCTTCCGAAAGCAATCGCGATGCATCCGAGCGAGAATCTCATGGGATGTCCAGCCGGCGAGCTGACAGGTATCGACCAATCGCCTCAGCAACTCCGCGTACAGCTTCATGGGTTCCGTTCCCAAATCCCAACCGGCCGCATACAGACACCGAACCGCGTCCGCGTGTTGACCGCTGCCAGAACTCAGGTCCGCGCAGTTCAAAAAGAACGCCGTCACGCGACTCCGTACCGATCCCTCCTCTCGATTTCGTAAACAATCGAGGTACTCGGACATCGACACCGAAGCAGGAACCGCATTGGCAATGGATGCCGAATTGGCACCAGAGCTCAAGGACTCGCGATCCCACATCTCCGGATGCAAGTTGCTTTCGCGACACAGCCAATAGGCACCGAACTTGGCCATTCCCTCGGCGCCCGAGGTTGCCCAGTGAGTTCGCAAACGAACGCTTTGATCGGTGAACACACTGCATCGCATCGACTGCAAGAACGCCGAGGTCGCGCCGCTAAAATCACCACGTTGCAAACGGCAGTATCCAAGCAACTCGGCCGCCCAAGCCAGCTCGGGCGACAGCGAGTGAGTCCGCTCGCAAATGCTTTCGATCCGCGACCAATCCTGTTGCCCGGGATCCATCGCGCTGGTCTGCACTGCGCCCTCGTCTCGCAATCGATTCGCGATGTCCGCAGGCAATGCCTGAAGGTCGAATCCCCATCGCATGATGTCATTCCACGCGATGCCCATTCGATTGGCATCAGCCGGCATCAAGTGCCGCGTCAACTCGTTGCTCAGTTCATCGATCACCAACTGGCAACCGATCGCAACCGCACAAACTCCGGCATTCATCAGATCGTCGATCCAACCGGTGCCACCCGACAACCAAAGTTGCTGCTGAACAATCGGCTGGACAGTCTCCGGCAACCACCGTGTCATCCAATCCTGCCACGCATTCATTCCCGGCTCAACCGAACGAGCGTTGTCCATCGGAGAAGGAATCGCGTGCCGGTGATCGCTGGCAGGCAAAAACGGCAAAATCTGGTCGAACAGCAATGCCTCGGCCAAGGTGTTTCCCCAAGGCAGCCAGTCGCCACCACCGTGGTACCAATGGCACAAATCGTAGGGCACATTGGCCGCCCCCGCTTCGCCATCAGCCAGGCGCAAACAGAGCCAATCGCCCGCATGACTTCCCACCAGAGGAAGAAAATTCGGTGGCATCAATGGCGGCCAGACTGGATCCGGAACGGACTTGAGCAACGTTTCCGGAGAAACGGCCACCGCGAATTCGCCGTTCCCAGGAGACCGCCAAATCTCGTCGTCAAACCACGACGCCAAATCCGGCTTCAGCGTCAGACCAAACCGCTGCTGCAGTTGTTCCGACCATTTCGGCGCAGCATCCACCGACTGACCTGATTGAACCGAAGCGTTCGGGCCAGAAGGTATCTCGGCATCATCCAAAGGATCAGACACAGATTGCGATGTGCGACAGCAGAAAAGAGGTGAAAAGAAAGGCCGTGCCAATTGTAGAGCATCTCGCCTTCGCCCAAACACTAACGACGGAAAGGAAGTCACCGCAAGAGCGTCAGAGCTAGTTCCCCACCACTACCCCTGCAGAACTGCCTCGATCACATGCCCCTTCACGTCCGTCAAACGCATGTCTCGACCGCCAAACCGGAACGTGGACCGTGTGTGATCGACGCCCATCAGATGCAACATGGTGGCGTGCAAATCGTGGATTTCCGTTCGGTTTTCCACCGCTTTGTATCCAAATTCATCCGTCGCCCCGTAGGTCATTCCCGGCTGAATTCCGCCACCTGCCATCCAAATGGAGAACCCAAACGGGTTGTGGTCCCGGCCGTTGGCTCCTTGCGCAAACGGGGTTCGCCCAAATTCGCCCGCCCAAACGACCAGCGTTTCGTCCAACAATCCGCGCTGCCGCAAATCCTTCAGCAATCCCGCGATGGGTTGGTCGACCGCCAAGGCGTTGTTCTCGTGCCCCTTTTTCAAGTTGCTGTGCTGGTCCCAACGATCGGCGCCCACACTCGGGCAAGTCAACTCAATGAACCGCACACCGCGTTCGATCAAACGCCGAGCGATTAAGCATTCCGCCGCATAAATCTGCGTGGGTTTGTATTTTGCATCCAAACCGTACAACTTGCGGATGTGCTCAGGTTCGTCTTCGATGGACATCAAATCCGGCACCGCAGCCTGCATTTGAAACGCCAATTCATAATTCGAAATCGCGGATTCGACCGCGTCGTGCTGCAGCCCATGACGCATCGCGTCGGAGTCCAACTTCCCGATCAAATCGAGATGCGCGCGTTGGCGTCTGAGATCTGGTTCAGGTGATTTGATATTGGCGACCGCGGTGCCGTGGGGCTGGAACACTGACCCCTGATACGTCGCCGGCAAAAAACCGCTGCCGAAACAATCCAACCCGCCCGGAGGAATCAAACCTCCATTGAGCGCCACGAAACCAGGCAGGTTGTCACACTCCGATCCCAGTCCGTAATTGACCCACGCTCCCATGCTCGGCCGGCCCTGCAAACCGCTTCCGGTGTGCAAAAAATAGTTCGCAAACGTGTGCTCAGAAAACTCCGATACCATCGAACGAACCACCGCCAATTCGTCCACACATTCCGACACATGCGGGAACAAACTGCTGACCGGAATCCCGCTCTCACCGTGCTGTTTGAACGCCCATGGGCTGCCCAAAACCTTGCCGTTGTTGTTGAACTGAGTGGGTTCGACACGGAACAAATCGCCTGGGTCTCGCCCGTCCATCTTGGTCAGCAAAGGCTTGGGATCAAACGTGTCGATCTGCGACGGTCCACCATCCATGTACAGGAAAATGACATGCTTGGCCTTGGCCGGATGATGCACGCCATGACCGGCGTGCTCCGCTGCGGCTTCGTTCATGAGCGCAGCCAAAGCCACGCCACCAAACCCCATGGAGGTCCGAGCCAACATCTGCCGACGACTGATCGCCGGACGACCGAAAGTTGAAAAACCACTCATGGCACAAATATAAATTCTTTGGTGTTGACGATGGCATGGGCCACGTTGGCCCACAACGATACATCTTCCAGGGTTGCCCCCGTGTCCTGCCCCCACGCCGCCAAATATTGACGGATGGATTGCAACTCAGACGGTTTGGCGGGACGCCCCAACGCGATCCAAATCATCCAATCGATTCGTCGGTCCACCGTCGTGTCTCCTGACAACGGAGTCCATTCTTCGACACCCGGTTTTGGCCCCGGCGGCACCTCTCGCATCGCACGCTCAGCAAACAAGCGGGCCTGCTCTCGAACAAAGGGATCGTTGAGCATCACCAGGGCTTGAGCAGGCACATTGGAAACGTTGCGACGTCCC
Organism: Rhodopirellula sp. JB055; assembly: GCF_043100905.1. NCBI lineage: Bacteria > Pseudomonadati > Planctomycetota > Planctomycetia > Pirellulales > Pirellulaceae > Rhodopirellula > Rhodopirellula sp. JB055. Next base: position 9,261 of record NZ_JBICHO010000198.1, read on the forward strand.
ATCGTGCTGAACGGGGTCGGCGTGTCAAACACGCTCATCATTGGCGACAGGAAATTCCGCCGAACCGCGAGATAAATCGATCGTCGCCGCTCACCATCCATCGGACCGCTTTTCGATGGCCGCCCGCGGCCTTTCATGAACGAAGTCAAATGAGTCGGCACCGAACCGCCCTCCATCGATCGATCGAGTTGCCCAGAAATCGCGAGCAAACTGTCGCGAATGACTTCGCCCTCGAGTCGCTGCAGGTTCCTTTGATGCAACCGTTCATTCTTCGGATCGACCG
>NZ_JBICHO010000199.1:0-13333 GCF_043100905.1 Rhodopirellula sp. JB055
GATCGGCTGAAACATACATCTCGCCTGTGCTTCCCAGATATGCGTTGATATCCTTATTGCCTCCGTTCAGATCAAGGCCGATAGTCATCATATAATTCGGGCGGATCATATCCTTGAAGTAATACACGTCCTTCAGATCGATCACGGTGGTTTTGCCTTTGATATTGTCCGTATGTTTAGGAGCGGCATTCATCTCAAACACGTTCCTGCATGCATCATACAGCTCCTCCGCACTATTCAGGCCGGTCAGCTCCAGATACATTTCCAGTTCATCGGCGGGGTATCTCTTTACCTCCTTAAGAAATCTTTCCCTGCTATCTGCACCGAAGATCATTGCTTCACCATCATCATAATAACCTACGTTAAGTTGTACCGCTGCATTTGCAACTATATATACATCATCGTCTATCATCCTTGATGAAAGATACCGCCCCTCATAATCATTATCGCTGATGAGGACTGGTTTTGCCCTGTTCTCTATATCATATACCTTTACATTTGTGCTTCTCACAAAGGCTCCGTTGAACAGCAGGTCTAAAATATAGCGCTCGCCTGCATTGCCCTGCAAGTATTCAAATCTTGAATTCCCATTTATTATGACCAGTTTGTCCTCATATATATATATTTCACTAACTCCCGAATCACAGTCCACCTTTGAAATAACCTTCAGGTCAGCGGGGTCCGCATTAGCAATAGTAATCTCCCTGTCACGGACAATGTACAGATATCTGCCATCTGTTTTGATCAGATCCGCCTCTTCTATCCCCCCCACCTGGTTGTTCGTACCTGAATAGTCGGACGACTTGTTCGATTCCTGAGTTGAAGCACTGCCTGCAGGTCGGTCATACGATGCATCACCGTTGGCTTCATACTGTACATCCTCATCTATAATGCCAGGTGTGATCCGTACATCATCATCCTTAAGATAATAAGACATATTATCATTGTACCTGAGCAATTGATATAAGCTTTCAATGTCGTTGACAGTCGGAAGGACAGAAGTGTCCTCCTCTTGACCTGTTATGCTCCCTGGTTCCTTTGATATGTGAACGCTGTTGGTCTTTCCATCCCATCTGACACTATACCCAAAGCTTTCAGATATATATCGCAGCGGGATAAATGTACGGCTGTCCCTGCTCAGCACACTACAATCGAGATACTCAACAGCCCCGTTGTTCAGAACTGCTCTGTTGCCGACCTCAAGCATTATCTCCTGATTATCGTCCTTCACTATGACGATTTTATCATCAGCATTCCAGTCTACAGTCACACAGATACTTTCAAAAAAACCACGGAACACGATCCCGATGCCATCAATGCCTCAGACGGTGTTTCATTGGTCGCGATTTGCGTTCGCCAAAACAACCAAGCACCCGCCAACATCAAAGCGACCAACAGAATCCCTGCCGGGAAACCGCCCGCACCCAATGTTTCGCAAACAAAGTGATGCGGGTCCGCGATGATCTCGTGCGACTCCGGCGATCGAAAACGATGGTAGGCCTGTTGGTAATTCCCCGGTCCGGCACCGGTCCAAGGAGAAAACTCGACCATTCGCCAAGTCGCTTCCCAGTACTGAAAACGATAACGCACCGATTCCGGCAACGAGGCGATCCAGCCCGTCCCGAACCAGCCGCGAGCGGCCAAGGGCAAGGCGACAAACACCGCCGCGATTGCGAACGAACACGCCGTCATCCAGCGTCTTCCTCGCGAAGTCGCCCAAGCGAAATCCATCACCATGCAACTGCTGACAATCAAGACCGACAGCACGCCCGCACGACTCTGCGTTTCCATCAGAGCCAATCCCAGTACCGCCGCGATCAATAACAACCCCACCAACACAAACACAGACTGGCCCGGCGTTTGTCCAGCCTGCGTGGTCTCGGCCCTCAAGTGTTCAGACTGCTCGCCCGCATGATCCCACCCGACCCGCAATCGCGAGCCCCACTTGGGGAAAGCCTCCCCGAGCACGGGTAGCAAAACGGCAATCACGACGACCAAACTCATCGCCAGCAAACCAGCCAAGGTATTGGCCAGAGCGAACGTCGCCGTCGGCCCACCGTCTCGCAGACGGTTCTCAAAGATCATCCGGGCATTGGAGCCGGCAGGTGCGTTGATTCCCACTTCTGCCAACACACGATCTGGATCGGCATTGTATTCCCGCAACGTTTGAGGCAGAGAAACATGGACTTGATGCAGCGCATGAGTCGCCAGCATCACGCCACCGACAACGATCAATCCCAGCAAGGCAAATCGCTGCGCACCACCGCGCAAACAACGCCGCAAAACCACGAACCAAACCGCACCAGCGATCCACACCCAAGCTTCATTGCTGGCCGCTCGCCAATTGCCTCCAATCGCCCAGACTCCATCCAGGGAATCGCTCGCCCCATTCAATTGGGCGAGCGTTGAAATCCCGATCCAACCTGCCAACAAACAAACGATTGCATCGACCAGCCATTGGCGGTTTCGCTCCGCTCGGTCCTCTGAACCACGTTCGCGTTGAGGAAATAAAACGGACCATCCAACACGCAACCACAGCGCCGTTGCCGTGATCAATAGCGCCGACAAACACCACCCCAAGGCACCTCCCTGCTCAACATCCGTCGAATCGGAAGGGTGGTAGAACGCCCACAACATCAACGAAGCAAATGCCGCCAACACGACCGGCGTCACGCCATTCGCCCCAACCGATGCCAATGGCAAACGTCCGGGCAACTCTGAAGATGTCCCGCTCGATTCAGTGAGCGCGTCACGATCGACCACTCGCGGCACCGAGTCGGATTTTCTGGCGGCAGCCTTTCGTTTCTGGTTCACTTGTCCGGCCGCCGCCACTGCGTGGATTCCAAGATGCCGACCAAGGTCAACAAACACATCACGATGCCCAGAACGGCGATCGATTGCCACACACCAACGTGCGTCAACAACACCGCCGAGAGCCCACATGTCGCGGTGATCAAATGAATGGTCGCCACCGCTCCCGTCCGTGACAATCCCAAGTCAACCAACCGGTGAGACAAATGACTGTGGTCACCTTGAAACGGACTGCGGCCTTGTCGGATGCGGATCCAAATCACCGTCGTCATGTCATACAGCGGAACGGCCATGGCACACAAAGGGGCCAAAACTGCGTGAGGCCGACTGCCCACCCACCCCGCAGTGTTCCCGTCGCCGGAATCGCCCGCCGCAAACGTCGCCATCAACATGCCGACCGCGATCAAGAACCCGACCAAGTAACTGCCACCATCCCCCATGAAAATCCGAGCGGGCGGACGATTATGAAACAAGAACCCAATCAACGCTCCGGCCACAATCAACAACAGCGACGCGACCAGCAACTGCGGGCGGTCCGTGCCAGGATCGGGAATGGTCAGCATCACCAGTGCCATCGAAACGGCAATGATCGCGGCCACGCCGGATGACAACATGTCCATGTTGTCGAGCATGTTGAATGAGTTGATCACCGCGACGATCCAAACCACCGACAACAACTTGGTCAGCCAACCACCGTCGATGAACAACGACAACTCGATGTTCAATCCCCACACGATCGCCGCCGCGATTCCGAATTGGACGCCCAAACGAAATCCAACCGGCAACCCAAACCGATCGTCCGCCACACCGAGAACAACCAAGATCGTTCCGGCCAAAATCAACCACCACACGTCGCCGCATCGAGACCAAACCCCGGGCGCGTGCAACATCGCGGCGTCCCACCATCCCGCCGGCACGATCGCAGGCGACGTCAGATCCCGGATCGAAGCGACCCAACTGGGTACCGCCTCGGGATCATGCAACAACGCCGCGGCCAGCGTCGCGAGAGCAACCGTCGCCAGGATTCCGAAGTAAATCCCCAATCCACCGCCGAGCGGCGTCGGCACGGTGTGGCTGCTGTGTCCACCAGGACGATCCAGCAAACCAAGCTGAGCAGCAAATTTTCGGATCGGAAACAGCACCAACCAACTGAAAAACGCCGCCAAACCAGCGGCCACGAGCACGAGTCCGATCGTTGCCGACATGAAATCTCGCGCAAATACCAGGGTGGGTGAAACTAGAGAAAAGCAAAACCTTGCTACGCCCAAAAAGCAAAATGGTTCGCCACCGCCCACCTCGCCGTGAATCCCTGCTCCCCTCGGCGATTGGAACGTTAAAATTCGCTCGTTTCAAATCCAACATTCGCTATAATCAAAGACTGCGTCCCCCCGGATCTGAAAAGCCCACTGCTTGCCCCAAGCCAACTGGCTTTTCTCCCGCGTCCCCGACGTCCTGCCTTCCTCCCCTCCCTCCATCGCGTGCCCCGTTCATGCTATCGATCTTTCCCCTTCGGATGGCTGCAAGCCTGGCATGTTTTGCCGGACTCTTGATGCTTGCTGCATCTCCAGCATTCGCTGCCAAACCGGCCTCGCAGACCGATCAAGCCGTCTCGCCCGATTCGGTCGAATTCCTGCGTGCTCAGTGCATCGATTGCCACGATGGCCCCGACGGTGAAGGCGGTTTCGATATCCATGCCGTCTCGCCAGATCTGACCAACCCTGCCTCCTTGAAACGCTGGATCGTGATTCACGACCGAGTCGAGGACGGCGTGATGCCTCCGCCCGAAGACATCGAACTGGATCCCGAAACGGTCCGTGATTTCATCGAACCGTTGCGAGACCGTGTGAGAGCCTACCAACTCAAACAACAACGTGACGAAGGTCGCGTTCGCGGCCGCCGACTCAGCAACGAACAACTCTCTCGCACCTTGCAGGATCTGCTGCGGGTGGAGTTGCCGCTGGACGACTTGATGCCGCCCGAGCAACGCGTCGGTGGATACGTCCACTTGGCGTCGGCACAATCGATGTCCCATTTTCAATTGAACACACATTTGAAAGTCGTGGACAAGGCCCTCGACGCAGCCTTTGCCAAAGCATTGGAACCCGCATCGGAATGGGCGATCGACATGCCTCCCGAAAAGATTGCCAACAAACCCAAGGGCCGCCGCAACCGCGATCCGGAAATGCGAAAAGGCTTGGCGGTCATTTGGTCTTCCGGGCTGATCTTCTACGGCCGCATCTCATCAACTCGTGTTCCCGAAGATGGTTGGTATGAAATCACCTTGACCGCCTCGGGGTTGAAGCCGCCCAAAGACCACGGCGTGTGGTGCAGCGTACGAAGCGGCGAATGCAACTCGGGTGCCCCACTGCTGTCCTGGATCGGCAGCTTCGAAGCCGAGCCTGAACCCAAGACGATGACTTATCGAGCATGGCTGCCAAAAGGCCACATGCTGGAAGTCCGCCCCGCCGACCGAACGCTCAAACTAGGACGTTTCCAAGGTGGCCAGGTCGGGTTTGGCGAAGGGGAAGACCAAGACCTTCCCGGCGTGGCAATGCACGCGCTCGCAATGAAACGCATCTACCCCGCAGGCGACCGGAAATCGACTCGTCAGCGATTGCTGGGGACGCTCCCGCTCCGGTACAACCGCTCGCTTGGTCGGTCCGAAGTCAACGTCGACAAGTTCAATGAAAAACGCGATCGCAACGAACTGCGAGCCGCGATCATTCGATTCGCTGACCTTGCCTTCCGCCGCCCCATCGATGCCTCCACCATCGAACCCATCTTGCAACTCGCCGAAGAAGAACGCCAAAGCGGTGCTTCCTTCATCGACGCTTTGCGAGCTGGCTACCGCGCCGTCCTTTGCTCGCCACGCTTCCTTTACCTGACCGAATTTGCCGACGAGTCAGGGCGTTTGGATGATTGGGCGATCGCTTCCCGGCTAAGCTATTTCTTGACCGGTTCGATGCCCGATCAAGAACTCCGTGCCGCAGCAGACGAAGGCCTTCTTCGTCGCCCAGGGGAACTCAAACGCCAAACCGATCGTCTGCTGGAAACACGTCGCGGCCAACGTTTCCTGATCGACTTTTCCGATCAGTGGCTGGACCTGACCGACATCGATTTCACGGAACCAGACCGTCGCCTGTTCCGCAACTTCGACCCGACCGTGCAAGCGGCGATGTTGGAGGAAACCCATCATTTCCTTCAGCGGCTTCTTGACGAAGACCGTCCCGTTCGTGAACTGGTCGGTGCCGACTACACCTACCTGAACACTCGACTAGCGCGTTATTACGGCCTCACCGAATCGGAAGCCGATCTGGCTGGCTTGGACGACCAAATGTCACTTGTTCGCGTCGATCCCGCGTCGCCTCGCGGTGGACTGCTCAGCCACGGCTCCATCCTCAAAGTCACCGCAGCCGGCAACGACACCTCGCCCGTGCTGCGTGGCATTTGGGTTTCGGAACGGATCCTAGGAGTCGAAATCCCCTCCCCACCCGAAAATGTTCCCGCCGTGGAACCCGACATTCGAGGTGCCAAAACCATTCGCGAATTGCTGGCCAAACACCAAGCCGATGCGTCCTGTGCCGCCTGTCACAAAAACATTGATCCGCCTGGCTTCGCACTGGAAAACTTCGACGCCGGTGGCCGCTGGCGTGAACGCTACATGAAGAAACGTGGAAACGCATACAAACCTGGTGCCGATGTTGACCCCAGTTTTACGATGCCCGACGGTACCGCTTTCGAGTCCTTCGTCGCTTTTCGTGACTTAATCGCTGAACGCGACGAACAACTGGCCGCCAATGTGGCGTCCCATTTCACCACCTACGCCACCGGCCAAACCATTCAGTTCGCCGATCGTGACCGGATTGAAGAGATGGTTGCAAACACGCAAGACAAACAGTTTGGTTTCCGATCTCTACTGGACGAAGCCATCCACAGCGATTTGTTCCTTTCCAAGTGATCCTGGCAAATCCTCCCTCCCCAACTTCCCGCCTTCGAGTATCCATCATGAAACGCAGCAACCTTCATTCACGAAGCCCTCTCAAACGCCGAACCCTGTTGCGTGGATCCGGTGTCGCGATGGGACTGCCGTTCCTGTCCGCCATGCAGCCCGCCCTTGCGGGCAGTGACAGCGAACAAGGTTCCGGCCGAGCCAAGCGGTTTGTTGCGATGACAGTGGGCCTTGGACTGCTGCCCGAAAACCTGGTTCCCGAAGGCGAAGGCAAGAACTACCAACCCTCTCGCTATCTGAAATCCTTGCAAGACTTGCGAGAGAAAGTGACGGTCGTGTCGGGCTCGTCACACCCCGGCGTCAACGGAGGCCACCGTGCCGAAGCCAGCATTCTGACTGCCACACCGATGGGCTCGTCCGGCGCGGTCAACAACACGATCTCGATCGATCAATACCTCGCCAAATACAAAGGACACGAAACGCGGTTCCCTTCGCTGGTCTGCAGCACGGGAGGATCGACCAGCCCCTGTTACACCGAAAGCGGCGCGATGATTCCGCCGATCACCTCGGCTGCTGAACTCTTTGCCGAACTGTTCGTGGACAACTCGCCGAAGGAACGCAAGAAGCAAGCGGATCGGGTGCGACAAGGACGCAGCATCATGGACATCGTCGCAGAAGACGCGAAATCACTACAGCGCGACTTGGGAACCGGCGACCGTGACCGACTGGACGCCTACTTCACCAGTGTGCGTCAGCTCGAACAACGAATGCAACAATCGCAAAAGTGGGCCGAATTACCCAAACCAGCCGTGGACGTCACCGCGCCCGTCGACATCCGCAATCCAAACGACTTGATCGGCCGCATGAAAACCATGTGCGATGTCGTTTCCCTCGCGATGGAAACGGATTCCACGCGCTACGTCACACTGCACCTTCCCGGCAGCGGTGGTGTGGTTCCCGTCGAAGGCGTCGAGGAAGGTTACCACTCCCTCAGCCACCACGGTCGCGACGAAACCAAACTGGAACAACTCGCCTTGGTTGAAGAAGCCCTGATCGGACAGTGGGGCGATTTCCTTCGCCGACTCAGTCAGCATGGTGATTCGCACGGCAACCTGCTCGATGACACCACCGTGTTCCTTACCAGTAACCTTGGCAACTCATCCAATCACGACAACCGCAACATGCCGGTCCTGATCGCAGGAGGCGGGTTCAAGCACGGCGGGCATCTCGCGTTTGACCGCAAGAACAATTATCCGCTTCCGAACTTCTATGTCTCGCTGCTGCAACAGCACGGACTGGAAGTCGATCAGTTTGCGACCAGCACCGGCACGATGTCCGGACTTGGCATCACTGGCTGAGCCCATCGCTCTCTCTCATGATCCATTCGCTCGCGTTCAGATGTCGTCTCAGAGACGACATCTTTTCTTAACTGCGACCAGCCCCTCCACCGGGAACCATCCTGCCTCGATGGTCTCTGTCCAAGCAAGCCAACTGCGCAACCCACAGGCACCCCTGGCGGCAAACTGCATCTCAGCCGATTTCATTTGCGTGACCCAACGCCCCATAGCCCAATCATGCAGAGAAAAGTCCGGAATCACTTTCCGTCCCTTTGAGAGGCGAAAGCTGCGTCTTTCGCCATTCAGAAGGAGCAGCGTGTGCTCAGCGTGCCCCTCCCAACGGGAATTGAAGCTGCAATAAGAAAGTGGCAGCGCGTGCCCTAAAAAGATGCAACGCCGCCTAATCTTAATGCACCCAAACCTTCAGTCCCATCTTTCGGGGTGCTGGCAAAAACGTCGTCAGGACGGTCCGAGCAAGATTATTTGTCGTAATCAGGAATTCCTTCACGCGAATTCACTAACTCTGTCACGAGTTCCAAGCCCCACGAGACAGATTTGGGGGAGATAGATCGCCACAAATTCCAAGTACTTCAGAAACCGCACTCCGCTCCGGGAGACGAAGCCCACGTTTGGCCCCCATCTTGCGATTGGGAGACACCATAAGTTTCATCTCCAGCGGTCACCCAAACGACTGCGGAGATGTCAGAATTTTTTCGTACTCTCAGTATTGGATGTCACTCAATGACTCACTCCTCCGTCCTTCAACGAAGCCGCTCTGGCTTCACTCTTGTCGAACTCCTTGTGGTGATCGCCATCATCGGCGTGCTGGTCGGACTGTTGCTTCCGGCCGTTCAAGCTGCTCGTGAGGCGGCTCGCCGGATGAGCTGTGGAAACAACATGAAGCAGCTTGGATTGGCGATGCATAACTATCACAGCGCCTACAACCAACTTCCAACTCAAGGTGCCGGGACCACTCAAACCGGAGCTGGGATCTTCAATGGCTCACGGCAGTACAACAATGCAAGCCTGTCGGCCTTCGTTGGCATGCTCCCCTTCATCGAACAACAAGGACTTTGGGAGCAAATCAGCAATCCCATGAATGTCGACATCGATGGTGCGAGTCCTCCAGCCGACACTGCTCCGTTGCCGTTTCCCGCCATGGGACCAACCCCTGCCTATAGCTGGAGCGGAGACGCCTACATTCCGTACATGACGGAAATTGTCTCCTTCCGTTGCCCAAGCGATCCGGGCCAGAGCGGAACACCAGGTCGGGCACGAACCAACTACGCCGTCAACCTCGGCGACTCGAGCAACCACTTCCAAATCAACGGACCGTACGACAACAGTTTCAACATCTCCAACACTTATGGAACGATTTCTCGAGGAACCGACCGTGGAGCATTCGGCCTTCGCTACACTCATAAATTTCGCGACATCCTCGACGGCCTCTCCAACACCATTGCTCTTGGCGAAATCGCGACATCATTGAGCGATCGCGACAAGCGAACGATGCCTGCTTTGAATGCCGGTGGCAACACTGATTCGTCCGGCGTCCCAGGGAACCCAAGCTTGTGCAAGCAGTGGATCAGTCCTGAACGCCCTCAATTCTGGTCCAACGGAGCAGACGGCGGAACGGCACCCTCCCTCGAAGGAGCCAGCAGTTTGCACTTCCGCGGATCATCCTGGGCCACCTTCTACCCAGCCCACACTGGATTCCAAACGATCTTGCCACCGAACCGCGAAACATGCTGGGTCGGACACACCCTGTACCCAGGTATGTTCCCACCTAGCAGCCAGCATCCTGGTGGATGTCACGTTGTCATGGCCGACGGAGCAGTCAAGTTCATCACGGACAGCATCGAAGCAGGCGACTCAACCGCTGGAACGGTCAACTTCCGATCCTTCAGCACTGCTCCGTTGACCGGCGTTCGTGCCCCTGGCAATGCCAGCCCTTACGGACTTTGGGGTGCACTTGGCACGCGTGCCAGCCGTGAAGTGATCGGTGACGAGTTCTAAGCCACCCCCAATCACTGACACTCCATTTCATTTTTCAATCCAATCACACCAATCTCCCAAATGCTAACTTCGAAAATTTTCCGCCGCTTCATTTGCTGCTTATTCTTAGGCTCCCTCGGTCTCGCAACGGGTTGCTCCAGCGACGAAAACCGCGTCGTTGAACCGACCCCAAAAGAACAGCGAGACGCAGAAGAAGCCAAGGGCCCGCTGGGCCCCGCCAACGTCTAACCAGCCTTGATTCGAAGGACGAACCAAACGCTCCCCACTCACCGGGGAGCGTTTTCTTTTGCAGTCCCATCAGATGGCGATGCCACCATTCGGCTTCCCTCCCACACGGAGGTCGTGCAGTTTTTGAATGCTGAAACCCGCTAATACACGGCCTCGACAAATGAAACGGCCTCCACGCTCCCAAGACAAAACCACTTCATTTTTCTGCTTTTTGGCAAAACGCAGCCAGTCAAAACCTGCCCATTCGGCGCGCACTGCAGGGGCATCTTCCGCCCTCCAATCGAGGACCGTAGGTGTCTTCGTCAACACATCGCCACTTCAACCACGCATCGGGCAAAGAATTCCGTCGGAACGAAACAGTCTTTCATTAGTTTTCGAAAACGTTTTACGACACAAGAGCCCGACAGGACAACAATTTGCGTCCCGGCGGAGAAGCAGATCCAACCCGAAATCACCTCCGAACTCAACCGCTCAGATTCTAGGCAGACGTGCCTAGCAAACATGCAGCCGCGTCAGACAGCCCCACTCCCTGGAACCGGTTCGCTTCTCCCCAGGGAAGCCAGCCGTTCAGATTCCGTGAAAAACTGCTCAAATTCCCTACCCATTCCTCCCTGCCCCTCATCGGCTTTTCGGCGGACATTTCCACCCTAGACCACGCAACACCCTGCAATTCCTGCATCCCCCCAAAACCCAAGGGATAACTTTGGCCTATTGCTTGCTTATTCCTGTGCAACGCCAACGGTGCCTCATTCGGTCGCACAGACCGCACCGCGAGCGTTTCAACATTCATTCGCACATTCAAATGGAATCTCAAGCGATGCGTCGTCCTCTCTCTTTTCGTTCTTCTAGAAGTTCAGGCTTCACCCTTGTCGAGCTGCTCGTCGTCATCGCCATCATCGGCGTGATGGTCGGGTTGCTTCTTCCCGCCGTTCAATCGGCTCGTGAAGCAGCTCGCCGGATGCAGTGCTCCAACAACATGAAGCAACTGGGCTTGGCAGTTCACAACTACCACAGTGCCTTCAACATGTTCCCCGCCAACATTGGCGCCCAAGCATCGGGCAACCCAAACCGTGGTGCATCGTGGTTGGTTCAGATCCTGCCGCAAATGGAACAGTCGGCAATCTACGACAAGCTGACTTTCGTCGGCACTGACTTCAGCACCCAAGACGGTGTGAACCAGAACTGGGAAATCCTGGACGACGCAATCGTCCCTGGATTCAACTGCCCATCGAACCCCATGCAAAACTACCGCGACAACAACGCCAATGCATTGACAACTGCGTTCGGTTCACCTGACAGTTACAAAACACAAATCGTCGACTACGTTGGCGTTGCTGGCTACTACTACACCCCCGGCGTTCGCCAAGGCGAATCCGGCTGGCAGCCTGGCTCGCGTTCGGACGGTTCGCGGAACGTCTGGACCGGCTACGGCTGGATGCAAGACGCTGGCATCATCGGCATCAACAACTCGAAGTACCGCAACCCGAAGTTCGCCAGCATCCTGGACGGAACCAGCCAAACGATCGCCATCGGCGAACACTCCGCTGAAATGCCACACGCTGACGGAACTCGCTCCGACAGCCGGCCAAGCAGCCACGCTGGTGGTGCATGGAACGCTGGACCTGCCTTCCACGGCTGGTTGGGTTGGACCGCCAACATCACTGTCCCACGTTGGCCCATCAACAGCATCTACTCCGGCAACTACACCCAACTTTATGGTTACACCCTGCACAACGGCTTCCGCTCCAACCACGTTGGCGGTGCGATGTTCACCATGGGTGATGGCTCAGTCCGCTTCGTCACGGACAGCATCGACTTCGATGACGTCTTCATGGCGATGAACGGTCGCAATGACCGTTTCGTCTACGACCAAGAATTCTAAACCGCCCTCAATCAAGACCTCACGCAAAACTCTTCTGGAAGGAACTTAACTCGATGAACGCGTTCTCGCGATTTTTAACTGGAACGGCAACCCTTGCCGCTCTCACCTTGGTAACAGGATGTGGACCTGACCTGCCTCCAATCGGCGAAGTCTCAGGTGTCATCACTCAAGACGGAAAACCCGTCGAAGGCGTTGCACTCGAGTTTGTTCCGGAGGAAGGCGGACGTCCTTCAATGGCCGTCACCGACGCGGAGGGGAAGTACACCGCCAAGTTCACATCGCAAACAGATGGTGCACTGATTGGCAAGCACACCATCCGCTACGAGGTCAACGGCCCAGCCGCTCCGATGCCAGCCAGTGCCGACTCGGAGTTCATCCCCACGTCGAAGAAACCCGACATGGGCGGCAAAGGCAAACTGGAACCGACCGAAGTGGAAGTGGTGGACGGCAGCAACGAAATCAATTTTGAGTTCGTGGCTGGATGAGTTGGTTCCTTCGAAGTGCAATTGGGTTGGGACTGCTTCTAATGCTTGGTTGCGTATCGCAAGATTCGTCCAAACTAGGAAAGGTGACCGGCACGGTCTTTCAGAACGGCCAGCCGGTCCCCAACTTAGCGCTCGAGTTTCACCCTGTATCAGGCGGGCGACCCTCGCTCGCCTTCACGAACGACAGCGGGCACTTTGAGGCCATTTATCTCGCCAATGTTCCTGGAGCCAAAATTGGCGATCACACAATGCGATACGAGATGACGCCTGGCAAATTGGCGAGCGACATCTCCCCAGCAGAAATGCTGACGATCGAACGCCCCTCCATTCCCTATGGGGCGGTGCTCGATCCGCTGCAAGTGACGGTGGCACGAGGTTCCAACCACTTTGAGTTCAACCTCATCACGCCACCGCCTGCTCCTGAACAGCCATCAGTGCCCAACGCAGGAACCGAAGTGAGAACCTTCGTGGAACCGGCCCCCAACGCCGACAACACGGAACCGAAAGAAGCCACGGTGATTCAAACCATGGTGGAAGCGACCACGACCGAATGAGTACAGGGATTGACTCGGTACGTCGAATGACAAAATGCAACATCTGGTAGTGGACGAGGCAACGAGTCCCG
>NZ_JBICHO010000200.1:0-18873 GCF_043100905.1 Rhodopirellula sp. JB055
GGATACGATAAAATAGGTGCCGGAAAGGATTTTTTTTATTACCCCTATTCAAACGTCTTGTTTGCTCGCTACGCTTACCCTCAAACCAAAACGCCCGCTTTCAAAGGCGTGGTTGTCCGCGTCGTGCCGGAGTGATCGCGATTCCACACACCGGCGCCAGACCGACGACAGCCGAAAAAGCGATGAAGTCGCGGCAGGTTCTAGCCATTGGCGTCAGCCGATGAACAACGCAGCAAATCATTTCCCCAAGTCCCGAAAGGAATGACAGACCGCAGAACCAATCCGCTCCTGTCACCCCTCGGGGCTTGCCGAATTCGCCCGAATTCCGACTTCCCTCCCGAAACCGTCCCAGCCCCCGCGCCCGCGACGGTTTGCCACCCCCTCCACTGAAAACACCCCGCTCACGCAATCCATTGACTTCATCATGAGAACAATTCGGACTGCAGTCGCGTTTCAATAGTCATAGCAGCTAATCTGAGCTTGGATTCGCGTGAAAATCAGTCACCATGATGGATGGCGGTTTTCAATCTGCATTTCAGTTGGAATTGCCAGGTTTGGGCCGTTTCCATGCAATTTGCCCCGCTGCTCCCCGCCCCCAACACTCTTCGTCGTCCCACCTATGCCGTCCCCCATTCATCGAATGCCTGATTTCCGCCGGACGTCATGCGTCCCGATCATCGCCAGCATCTTTTGCCTTGGCTGGTTGAGTGTCCTGGCTGGATGTTCACAAGAAGCACCGATCATCACTTATCAGGTGCCAACCAAAATGCCCGCGGTTTTGGCCGCCGAAGACACTCGCATGGTCGCTGCGATCTTGCCGCAAAAGGACCAAGCTTGGTTCTTCAAAATCATGGGTCGCAAATCTGCGGTCGATTCGATCGACGACACCTTCCGTGAGTTTGTTGAAAACATCGAGTTCGAAGACGGCAAACCGAACTTGGATTCGGCCCCTTCGGACTGGCGCAAAGGTGCCGACCGAGCAATGCGTTTCGCGTCCTTCGACATCAACACTCCCGTTCAACAGCTCGACCTCAGCGTCTCCCAACTTTCCCGCATGGACGACTGGTCGGAACTGGTCGCCATGAACGTCAACCGATGGCGAAAACAAGTCGGACTTTCTGACAGCAAAGAAGAATGGGCCTCCGCGGAGACCATGACTTGGTCGGGATCAGACTCGGAAGAGTTTGCCGATGCTCCCGCGATTTGGGTCGACGTCACCGGGCGTCCTGCGGATTCCGGGCCGCCCATGATGGCTGGCGGAGCACCGTTCGCCTCGATGGCAGGTGGCCCCATGACAGGTGGCCCTTCCAGTGCCCCCCCCGCATCCGACCCTCACGCCGGCTTGCCACGCGATGCACAGGAGGCGATCGAACAAGCCAAGGCCAGTGGCAAATCGATGCCAGCCCCAAAAGAGAAGGCCTTCCCAAAGGCTGCCGACAGCGACGACGCCCCCAAATCGGATCCCGCTCTCGACTTCGATCGCCCCGAAGGATGGCGTGACGGACGAATGAGCATGATGCGGATGGCGGCGTTCAATGCAGGCCCTGAAAAATCCTCCGCCGAGATCACTGTCATCACCGCCGGTGGCGATTTGCGAGGCAACGTGGCGAGATGGATGGGACAGGTTGAGGGCGGCCAACCCGACGACGCCGATGTCGATGAAGCTCTCGAATCCGCCGAGAAACTGACCGTTGCCGGACGCGACGCCCAACGGTTCATCCTTCATCCGAAAGACAAGAGCGACGACCAAGCCTCCTCGATTGATGCGACGATCGTGCCGCTCGAAAATGATTTCAGCCTGTTCATTAAAATGGTTGGTCCAGCCGACGTGATCGCGGACCAAGACGAAGCGATGCGAAGTTTTTTGAAGTCCTTGAAGTACTGACTTTCAAAGCACACGCCCTGCCCTCACCGCCGCTCATTTGGCGAACCCACCTTCCAAGAGTCTTTCGATGGCATCCGTCACCAACGATACCCACGCCACTGACGATCGCGTTTCATCCATCGCGGATTGGCTCGCCCCTTCGCGGTTACTCGCATTGGCAGGATCTCTTAAGTTCACCGTCGCGTTATTCGCGTTTTCGATTGTGCTCGTGTTGGTTGGCACGTTGGCACAAGACGAGATGAACATGCAGGAAGTCAAACAACGATACTTCCTCTCATGGATCGCTCCGCTACACCTCGACGATTTCTTCCCACAAGCGTTCTACCGTCACGCACAACCGATTCCAGGCATCTTACCGTTTCCCGGTGGAGCGATGATCGGATTGCTGCTGATGGTCAACCTGATTGCAGCCAAGATCACTCGGTTCCGACTGCAAGCCAGCGGCGGTCGCTTGGCCGCAGGGCTCGCGTTCTTGGTCGCTGGCATCATCGTGGCTGGCATCATCGTCTTCACCGGACACAACGATGACGGACTGCAAGGGACACCTCCGAAATGGTTGTCCTACGATCGGCTGTGGGCAGTGGTGCTCGCTGGCTTATCCGTCGGTGCGGTTGCGACGGGCGTGATGGCATCCTCAGTCAAACTCCCCATCCTTCGGTGGCTGACATACTTTGTTTCCGCCACATTGGGACTGGTCGTCGTCTACTGCTTGTTCACGGGGACTCGCATCGACGATCCCGGACTGCGGATCGTCTGGCAACTCGCCAAAGGAGTGGGCGCCGGCCTGATCATGCTGGTCGGATGTCAGTTGGCGTTTGGCAAACAAGGCGGCAATGTGCTACTGCACCTTGGCGTTGGCTTGCTGATGGTCGGCCAGTTTGCTTTTGGTGACCGTCAAACGGAACAGCGTCTCAGTCTTGTGGAAGGGCAATCCACCAACACGTTCGTCAACCTGGATGAAGTCGAACTTCAATTCATTCACACCGAAGGTGACATTCAAAACGTTGTCGCGGTTCCGGCTCAGCGGTTGGCCAGCGCCGCGGCGAGCGAGTCCACGATCGTGAACGAATCACTACCCGTCAAAATCAAAGTTCTGAACTACTTTGAAAATGCCGGCATCCAAGAGCACCAGGACGACTCTCCCGCCACCCAAGGAATCGGCCTGGAAGTCTCTGCGGCTGAACGCCCCAAATCGGGCGGTGCGGACATGGCGATGAATCTCCCCGCCGCTTATGTCGAACTCATCGATCCCGAATCCGATGAATCTCTCGGTGTCTTCTTGGTGAGCCAGTCGATCAACGACCGTGAGATGTTGGTTCCCGACGGAACATCCAAAGACATGTTCGATTCCGTCACCGTGGGTGAAAAAGAATACGAAATCGGCTTGCGTTTGCACCGCGAAGTCAAACCGTACTGGGTTCAGCTCGAAGACGTTCGACGGGTCAACTACAGCGGCACCGAAACACCACGCGACTACTCGTCCTTCATCCGCATCGTTGACGGTGAAACCGGCGAGGACCGCAAGGAACGCGTATGGATGAACAACCCGCTTCGCTATCGCGGCGAAACGTTTTACCAATCGAACTACACGCCACTTCCTGGCGGCAAAGAGCTGACCGGAATCCAAGTCGTCCGCAATTCCGGTTGGTTGATTCCCTATGTCGCCTGCAGCATCACCGGGCTGGGAATGCTGGTTCACTTCTGGGGAACACTCACTCGATTCATCTCACGTCGCCGTCGTGAAAACGAACGAGCGTTGGCCGAATTCGGCAGCGAGGAATCCGCTGGCGATTCCAAATTTACAGATGGCATCGAGGTCACCGCCACTCCCGCCTCTCGGAAGAACCTGCCCGTCATCGTATACCTCGCGGCAGTCGCAGCGCTGGTCACCGTGGTCCTCGCCCCCAGTGTTTCGATGAAGAACAAATTGAAGCCCGTCGATCGTGCCAACGAATTTGACTTGGCAGCTCTCGGACGAATTCCCGTCCAGTACGGTGGTCGCGTGATGCCGCTCGACGCGTACGCTCGACAAACCATGAAAGCGATGACCAACAAGGATTCACTGCCACTCGATGCGGCCCCCAGTGAAATCAAGGACCGAGTCGAAACCAAGAAGCTATCCGCGGTTCAGTGGCTGATGGAAGTCGCGATTGACGAACCAGCACTACGTTACTTGCCAATGTTCCGCATTGATGCCGAAGAAATTCGCGCCGAACTCGACCTGGATCGCCGTGAGAGCAAACTCTATTCGCTCGATGACATCGGCCAGAACCTGGAGCGATTCACAAAGATGGTCGAAGACGCTCGTGCAAAGGAATCACTCGATCAAGACTTCAAAGACAAGAAGGCGATCGAACTGGACATGCGAACGCGGCAGTACACCGTGGCCGCCGCCGCGATGCGTTTGCCAGTGCCCGAAGATATCCCTGCGGAGTTTTTCCCCGAAGGCACCAGCGAACAATCACGCCAACTGTTCGCGTTGCGGCAACTTGAAAGACAGATGAACAGCCTGGCCCAAATGCCGGCTCCGGCGATCATCCCACCTTCGATGGAACAGGCCACCAACAGCGAACAACAACCCGATTGGACCGCGTTCGCTCCCGCTTTCTTCAACATGGCCAAGAACGGTATCGCTCCCGAAGACAGCCCAGCCGGCATTCGCACCTTCGGTGAGTTGATTCGCGATTATGGCGAAGGCGACCCGGCCGCATTCAACCAAGCCGTCGACGAGCATTTGGCTGCGGTCCAGGCCTACAACATCTCCGGTTACGATCACTTTGCCGTGTCGCTGGAACAATGGCTGGGTGCCGCCAACCCAACCGCGATTGCAACCGGACTTTATATCCTGGCGATCATCTTGGGGCTGATCTACTTCGCGGTGGATTCGCCTCGGCTGGGCAATGCGGTTTGGGGAACCATCGCGATCGCGTTCATCATTCACACGATCGTGATTCTGTCCCGGGTGTACATCACCGGCCGTGCTCCGGTCATCAACCTTTACTCATCGGCAATTTTCATCGGCTGGGCGGCCGTGCTATTCGGCTTGGTCGTTGAGCGCATCTTCCGTTACGGCACCGGCAACATGCTCGCCGCCGTCGCTGGCATGATGACTTTGCGAGTCGCCTACAACCTGACGCTGAACGTCGGCCAAGCCGAAACGATGGGTGTGCTGCAAGCGGTGCTGGACACTCAGTTCTGGCTCAGCACGCACGTGATCAGCGTTTCACTCGGATACGTTGCAACGCTGGTCGCTGGCTTGCTCGGAATTGGGTATCTCATCTCCGGTTGGATCAACGCCAGCGATCGCGCCCGTCGCGATTTGTATCGCTGTGTCTACGGAGCCTCCTGCTTTGGCATCCTGTTCAGCTTCATCGGCACCGTGCTCGGCGGGCTTTGGGCCGACGATTCCTGGGGTCGTTTCTGGGGCTGGGACCCGAAAGAAAACGGTGCGCTGTTGATCGTGATCTGGAACGCACTGATGCTTCATGCTCGCTGGGACGGCATGGTGAAGGCACGCGGATTCGCCATTTTGGCGATCGGCGGCAACATCATCACAGCTTGGAGTTGGTTCGGTACCAACGAACTGGGAATTGGCCTGCACAGCTATGGCTTCACCGAAGGCATGCTTCGCAACTTGGCGATCTTCTTCGCCACCCAATTCGCATTCATCGCCGCGGGTCTGCTGATCCCTTCCCGCAGTCCGCTCTCCGATGAATCGTAAAAACCTCTTTGCAAAAATTCGCGGGAATCAATTTGCGATCCTTGTCGCATCAGGATGCCGGGTGAACCAGGCTTGGTCGTCAAGTGATGTGCTGTCGCGCGGCGGTCCTCGCCGTAACTGAGGTTTCGTTCTCGGTGGGGACCACCGAGTTACAGGTTGGCGTCTGAACTCTGGCGACCCCGGCAACCACATTTCAGGTCGTAGGCCAGGTTCCACCTGGCGACCACGCCGATGCTTTGGAACAAAGCGAGGCGTCCCTCAACGAGCCAACGCGAAGGTCAGGAAAACCGGCCAACAACCATCGCCCGGTGGAACCTGGCCTACGGCAATGACTTCGCCGATTCTTCCAAGCGTCGAAACACGTACTCGTTGCAGCCCCATCCGGATCCAACGGTGGTCAGGTTGTCGAGGACAAACCCTTTTTCACGCAGCGGTAGGATGATGGCTTCTGGTGTGGCGACCTCAAACGGAAGGCCACCAATCCAATCGACCCAGTCATGCCAGGCGTTCATGCCGCGATCCGATTTCTTCGCTCGCCAATCTGCGAACGGTAGCGGATTGCGGCCTCGGGCCAGCCTCGCGAGTGCAAATTTCAGTTCGTAGCAACCAGCGACCAGAACGACGTACGCCGGGCGTAGAAAAGCAGGCAGACGATGATAGCCCTGCTTGATTCGCAACCATCTTCGGCTCCCTCCGCCTTGATCGTTGTAGATCGCGATCGCGTACTGACCACCAGGTGCGACCACCGATGAGGTTGCCTCAATCGCCGTGTTCATTTGGCCGGTGTGATGGAGCACTCCCCAACTGTAGACAACGTCGAACGGCCCCAGCGAAGCCAGCCACTCCGCATCGAGCGCCGAGCCTTGGTGAACCTGCCATTGCTCAGCGACAGACGGGTTCTCCGCGACCGCTCGCTCACGAAGAGCCCGTGTGCAAGCCACGCTGTCATCGTCCAAATCCACGCTGACGACTTCGGCACCCATCGAAACAGCCGCCAAAGAAAACAGACCGCTGCCCGATCCGATGTCGAGCAACCGTTTGCCCGCCAGTGATTCCACTTGCAAGAGCGACTTCAAAGAAGACGTCGCGTGCTGCAACCGTTCGGCATCAAACTGATCCAGGAACGACGCCCAGTTCTTGCCAAATGCGAACCGAGTTTCCGACTCTTCGACGGGCGTCACGGGCTCGCTCAAGCAAACCACTCCACCGCGTTTCGGAACATCTTCAATCCTTCGCCGTGTTCGGGCTGCTCTTTGCGACGAGTCCAAAACGGATGCTGAGTCGGATCGATGTGTCGTTCGGGGTGCGGCATCAAACCAAACACCCGGCCGCTGGCATCACACACCCCGGCCACATTGGCGTCACCGCCGTTGGGATTGATCGGGAACGGCAACGTCTCGGATTGGATCTCACCCGATGGCTCGCAGTATCGTAGAGCCAATCGTCCAGCCGATCGCAGCTCTTCCAACACCTCTGCGTCGCGGGCGATGAACTTGCCTTCAGCGTGAGCCATTGGCAAATACATTTGTTCGATGTCTCGCAGGAACACGCACGGCGTTTTGTCGACGGCCAAATTCACCCAGCGATCTTCGAATCGACCGTGATTGTTCCAGGTCAATGTGGCGGGTGGAACGGAGTCGTCTGCCGATTCGGCGGGTCCGCCCGCGGTTTGTAATTGCCCGACGCCGCTGGTCAAAACGCCCAACCGCATCAGCACCTGCATCCCGTTGCAAATCCCCAGCACCAGATTGTCGCCGCTGTCGACGAAGTGATGCATCAGGTCACCCAGGTGACGCCGCATCCGAGTTGCCAAAATCCGTCCCGCCGCGATGTCATCGCCGTAGCTGAATCCACCGGGAAGACAAAGGATTTGGTAGCGGCTCGCCAAAGCCGCGTTTTCCATCAGTCGCCCGACGTGGACGCGTTCGGCGACCGCACCGGCCAACTCAAAGGCATGAGCGGTTTCGACATCGCAGTTGGTACCGGGAGCACGCAGGACGAGAACGCGAGGCTGAGGCATGGAAAAGCAGCTTTTCAGGCAGGAAGGTGAACAAAATCCAATCCGCAAAGCTTAGTTTTTCGTGTCATCCGTCGGAAGTGTCTGCCCCGCCAGAGAACCGTTTTTTCGGGGGATGGCACTCCGAAGGGTCAAAAGTAGCAGTGGCCCGAAAGCGAGGCTAAACTACTCAGGTTCGACCGCCGCTGCAGCCCTGATCACCGGAACCTTCGATGGACTCCCTCGACGAACTGATTCGACCGATTCGTCATTCACCGCAACTGCCGTTGTTGGTCGATCGTTTGACGCAGCAACTTCAAGCCGAACGCGACGCCAGAGACCGTTTCTATGACGAGATGACGCCCGAACAAAAAATCGAGTTCATTGACGGAGAGGTCATTTTGCATTCGCCCGCTCGAAACCGTCATTTGGACGCCACGCTCAATGTCGCAAAACTGATCCACACCTTCGTAGCACGTCATCGCTTGGGCACGGTCAAAGCGGAAAAGTGCCTCTGCGTTTTCCCACGAAACGATTACGAACCAGAGATCGTCTTTTTCGGCCTTGAAAAAACTTCCCAAGTTGAACCCGAGACGATGAAATTCCCGGTACCGGATTTAGCCGTGGAGGTCTTGTCGCCATCAACCGAGGCACGCGATCGCGGCGTCAAATTCGAAGACTATGCCGCCAATGGGGTCGGTGAATACTGGATCATCAGCACCGAAGAGGCGACCGTCGAGCAATTCGTTCTCGAGAAGGGGACCTACCATTTGCGAATGAAATCCTCCTCGGGACGCCTGGTCAGCACCGTTGTCACCGGCCTGGAGCTGGAAGTCGAAGCCCTCTTCGACGAAGAGAAGAACCTCGCGGCACTCGCCCAGATTCTGGCTTAAAGAACTTCGGGGAATGGAGTGGCATGCTGCGAACCGAGTCGCTTCAGGGGGTGGGTCGACGAAACTCACCCAACACCCAAAAAAAATAGGAAAACAGTTCTACTCATGTGTCGTTTTAAGACCACCAAGGACCCCAAAAGCGCGAAGTGGTGAGGGTCCGAATTCTTGGCGAATCCGGCTACATAGTGGGCCTGTGATTGCCAAGAACCGAACCGGGAACCAAGATGCGTGCTCTCTGTTGTAGCTCGGGGGATCCCCTCGTTTGATACCGTTTTCGCCAATCGCTTTTGAACATGCGTCACGCCGTATCACTTCGTCAGGACCCCCGAATCGCACAAGCCAAGCAATTGATTGCCGAAGCAATGCGTGATCATTCCGCTTCCATGACGGATGTTTCGCCGAGCGATCCCGACCAATCGACGAGCTACCAAACCCTGATCGACGGGTTCACCTCCGCCCGAGGCGGCCCACCCATCTGGCCTTACTTTGCGTCCGGACTTGGAAACGGTCCCTACGTCGAACTGGCC
The DNA here is from genome assembly GCF_043100905.1 of Rhodopirellula sp. JB055. NCBI lineage: Bacteria > Pseudomonadati > Planctomycetota > Planctomycetia > Pirellulales > Pirellulaceae > Rhodopirellula > Rhodopirellula sp. JB055. Next base: position 9,023 of record NZ_JBICHO010000200.1, read on the forward strand.
GACGGCAGCGTCAAACTGGATTTCATCGGCGGAATCGGCGTGCACGGCGGCGGTCACTCCAATCCCGACCTGGTCTCGGCCAGCATCGATGCGGCGATCGAAGACACGGTCATGCAGGGGAATCTGCAGCAGAACCCAGCCAGCGTCGAAATGATGCAACGACTCGTCTCGCTCGCGTCCGAATCGGGAGCACCGCTCGAACACGTATTGCTTTCCACCAGCGGCGCGATGGCGAACGAGAACGCATTGAAACTCGCCTTCCACCACCGACAACCCGCCGACCGAATCATCGCCTTTGACAATGCGTTCGCCGGTCGATCGATCGCGCTGGCTGCTTTGACCGACCGCCCCGCCTACCGAAACGGTTTCCCCCAAGCGATCCAGGTCGACTACTTGCCCTTCCTGCATCCTGACCATCCCGAGAAATCTCAACGATGGGCGGTCGATGAATTGAAACGATTGCTCCAACGCTATCCAGGAAAACACGCGGCATTCTGGGCGGAACCAATTGCTGGCGAAGGCGGCTACTACCCCGGCAGCCACGATTTTTTCACGGCATTGTGCGAGCCACTGCGGGAAGCGGGCGTGCCGGTCATCTTTGATGAAGTGCAAACGTTCTCACGAACCAGCCGACCATTTGCGTTTCAACATTACGGCCTGGACCAATTCGCCGACATCGTCACCGTAGGTAAGATCACTCAGGTCTGCGCGACGCTGTACCGAAACGACTTCCACCCCAAGGCACCGATCCTCAGCCAAACGTTCACCGGATCGACTGCCGCGATTTCGACCGGACTGGCGACGTTGGATGCATTGCAATCCACCAAATGCTTCGGTGCGGACGGCGGAAACATGAAACGCCACGCCTACTTTGCCGAGCAACTTCAAAAGCTTGTCGATAAATATCCCGGTGCGATTTCAGGTCCTTTTGGCGAAGGCATGATGATCGTGTTCACCCCCGGAGAAGGCACACTCGATCACGCCAAGTTGCTGATGAACTTGATGTTCGAAGAAGGCTTGCTCGGATTCCTCTGCGGAGCCGAACCGGCTCGCTTGCGTTTCTTACCGCCACCGATGATCACCAACAACGATCACATCGACGCGGCGATCAAGTTGCTCGACCGATCCCTCGAAAAGTTCGTTTCGCAAAAGTAAGAATCGAAACGTGGTGGACGAAGCAATGAGTCCCTCCCTGTTCCCAGAGTCCGAATTCTTGGCGAATCCGGCTACTTGGATGGACGTCCAAATTCTCGGCGAATCCGGCGACGGAGATCATGTTGCGGATTACGAACCTGGACATCGCAGTGTGATCAGCGACAGCTCAGGCCGACAACGAATTCGCAACAGGTGAACTCCACTGAGTCCCCGCGAAACGTGCAGGGTCGTCGGCGATCGATAAAAATCTCCCGATGCCCAACGACTGCCGTGCCAACTGGGGCTCAAGATCGGACCGGCCAACGGCAATCGACCTTGCCCGCCATGGGTGTGACCAGCCAACATCAGATCCACCTCGTTCCGGCGACACCAATCGAATTGATCAGGACTGTGGGAAAGACAAAGTCGAAAGTTCCCATTGCTCTCCGACATGACAGCATCATCCGGCCGAGTGAACCAAGGCCACTCGTTCCCCAACAATTGACAATTGAGCGAACGCAGCGACACCGTTTCAACCTTCCCGCCAACATCAATCCATCCGGCGTCCGTCATGCGATCCCGCACCACGTCTGGATCCGAAACACGCGTGTCATGGTTACCGAGCACGAAGTAACAACCGTCTGTTGCTCGCGCGGGCGAAAACAAATCATGCAACCAAGCCACGCAAGGTTGCTTGTCGACAATGTCGCCCGTCAGTGCCATCAAATCAGGCGACCACTGCGTGGCGATTGAAACCGCGTGAGCCGTGAAGTCAGGTGCGACTTGCCCCGTCAAATGAATGTCTGACAGATGAGCGATTTTGTATCCGTCGAGTGGCTCCGGCAGACCAACCACGGGCAACTCAATCTGCTCCACCGCCATTTCAAAGATTTGGTTCATCGGCACCTTCGCCGCCCATCGACACTTGCGAGTCCGGGGCAAAGTCCGTCCGGTTTGTTTGGAAACGTCATGCAACTCGATATTCCGTTTCGCAGACACGTGCTGGAATCTCCAAATCGGTCGCCACAACAACCACAAGCAGCCAAATAGTGTTCCCAAGACAAGGCAAAGCATCGCATAGGCCAGCAAACCAACGGGAAGGATTTCCAACCTGACTTCACCACGCAACCAACTGCCAATTGGCTGATAGAAGCCCCATCCCAAAACGAAGGGTGTGATCCAGGTTTCCGCAAAAGCGATCTTTTCAGTTCGTTTGATTATCGATCGCTTCCATCCCAGCGAGTTCAATCGGTTGTAGAACGTCAGTCGCAATCCAAAGTGTGCAAGCAAAACAGCAGCCAGCAACAAGATGCGAAAAAACGGCTCCGCAAAAAAAGTGTCCAAATGATTGGCCAGTGGTTGAAGGAAAGCGATCATGGAAGCTGCTTCGGCCGGATCTCTTTCCAGACTTCGCAATTCTCTGGACCAAGTTCATCCGACCAAGACGAAACCTCGCATTCGAATACCGCCAGCCCCGCGGTAGGAAAACCACACGAGTGCCCCAACAATTCGCTCGCCGCCGCACTGATCCCCGGATTGTGTCCCAAAACGAGCAAAGTTTCCGGAGTGCTACTCGCCGTTCCGTTTTTATCGGCCAGCCACAACTCGGTCGAACGGATCATTTGGAAGATCGCCGATGCGGATGCCAAATAAAGATCCAATGAAAAATGGGTTGGGACAGGCAATTCCCAACGCGAATTAAGAAATGCCGCCGTTTCGCGAGTCCGCTTGGAATCAGATGAAAGCAAAAAATCGGGTTGGCAACCATTGTCCTGCATCCAACCTGCAATTCTCGGGGCGTCGCGACGTCCGCGGGAGTTCAGCGGCCGTTCGTGATCCGACAAACGAGCGTCGGCCCAGTCACTTTTCGCGTGACGCATCAAAATCAATCGCATTCGGTTTCGATCAGTCGAAGGGAAGACAAAGCGGTTTGAACGAGCAAAAGAACATATAGTACGGATCGGTTCCCATCCCAATTTTCGGACTTCAAAATATGCGTGCAGCTTCTCTTTCCCAGTTCTTGCCCTTGGATTTCGGTTCATTCGCCCGATGCAAGTTGCTCACACTCGGGTTGATTGCCACCACCTCGTCGCTAGCGTCCGCCGACGACTGGTCCGGCTGGATGGGTGATCAACGCGATGGGGTCTATCGCGAAACAGGTATTGTGGACTCAATTCCCGAATCAGGCTTGGAACTTAAATGGCGGGCCAAGATCGCGGGCGGTTACGCGGGCCCCTCTGTTGCCGATGGGCGTGTTTTTGTTTTCGATTATGCACGCCGGCAAGGCGAAGCCTTCAATGACCCTGGCAAACGAGCGGACCTGTCCGGCGACGAACGACTGATCGTTTTGGACGCAGAAACCGGCAAAGAACTGTGGCGGCACGAATACGAACGTCCCTACAGCATTTCCTATCCCGCGGGACCTCGATGCACCCCCACCGTGGATGACGACCGAGTCTACATCCTTGGAAGTGAAGGCGATTTGCGATGCTTGTCGGTCACCGATGGCGAACTGATCTGGAGCCGGAATTTCACCTCGGACTTTGGTGCCGAAGTTCCGATCTGGGGATTTTCAGCTCATCCGCTGATCGAAGGGGACCTGCTTTACACGATGGTGGGTGGTGACGGACAAGGCGTCGTCGCGTTCGACAAAATGACCGGCGATGTCCGCTGGAAACAACTTGACAGCAACGCCGGATACTGTGCCCCATCGATTCTGAATCAAGGCGATCAAACCCAGTTGCTGGTGTTTTCCCCGACCGGTGTTCACGGACTGAATTTGATCTCCGGCGAACCCATCTGGAACGTTGAACTCAGCCCCATGTTCGACATGTCGATCGCCGTCCCCGCCGTGGAAGGAAACCGAATCTACGCCAGCGGAATCCGCACGGAATCGGTGATGTTCGAACTCGACGAAAACGCGACCGCCGCCAAAGAACTCTGGCGTGGCGAACGTGACCACTCGGTCTTTTCCAGCAACAGCCCCGCCGTGTTCGTGGATGGGGTGGTCTACGGGACTGATTGCAATGTGGGTGAATTGATCGCTTTTGATGCCAAAGATGGCAACCGTTTGTGGTCCACCTTCCAAGCCACCCAACCTGACGAAAAGCGATTCATCAAACACGGCACCGCCTTTCTGACCCGCTTGGGCGACTCCGATCGTTTTTTGGTTTTCTCAGAAAATGGCGATTTGATGATCGCCACGCTTTCCAAAGATGGTTTCGAAGAACACGGACGTTTCCATGCGATCGAACCCACCGGCGAAGCGTTCGGACGCTCCGTCGCGTGGACTCATCCAGCCTACGCGAACCAAACGGCTTTCATTCGAAACGACCAAGAAATCGTTGCCTACAGCTTGGCAAAACCAGAGTGAATTCCCGTCGCCTAAGCTTCTGAAATTCAAAATGCCTCGGTGTTCAACCACCGGGGCATTTTCAATGGCTATCGACAATGATTTGGCCGACAAAAAGCCAAACGGCGGTGAATGCGATGCCCAATGCAGTGTGAATTGCGTCAACGTTCATATTAGTCTCAGGCCAATGGCGTGACCCCGCGTCGAAACACGAGACCGCGCATGGAAAACGGATACAAGGCCGTTTCCATGGCCTGAATTAAGCAGCCGCAATCATGCGGAAGCAGACGAATTCGTTTCATCAACACACAATGGAGGTGTGTCTTCTTGAGTGATCGGCACGGCTCCGAAACAATTCGATGAAAAATCGACGCCCCCGCACAGATTGACTCAACCGAACACTCGCACCTGCCCGCCCCCCAAACACACGCAGCGCAAACTGATGAAATACTGGCTGATGAAAACGGAACCGAACACTTTCAGCATTGACGACCTAGCGGAACAACCCGATCAAATCACCTGCTGGGAAGGCGTTCGCAATTACCAAGCGCGCAACCTGCTTCGAGATGAGATTGAAGAAGGTGACCGCGTTCTGTTTTATCACTCCGCCTGCAAAACACCGGCGGTCGTTGGATTGGCGACCGTTTCTCGCGGCGGCTATCCCGACCACCACGCCTGGGACAAAAAAAGCAACTACTTCGACCCCAAGAGTGATCCGGATTCACCAACCTGGTACATGGTCGACATCCAACTCGAGAAAAAACTCGAGCGCCCCGTCACCCTTGCCGAACTGCGTGAAGAGGCCACCCAGGCTGGCAGCCCCTTGGTGGACATGATGCTGCTACGAAAAGGCAGCCGACTGTCCGTCCAACCGGTGACGAAAAAGCAATTCGACCGTGTCGTAAAACTGTCAAAGAAATGAAACGCCACGGGGAGAGAGCGTCAACCGAGCGTCCCGCTCAATGCGCAGCGATCAATCCGTGAATTTCATTCGCTCGCCTGATCCATCCCACTTCGGTGCGGGATGCTCGATTGTGCCTTGCCGAACACGTTGTTTTTCCGACAACAATCGCAGGTGCTCTTTCAAAAACAATCGCGGCAGATCCTGGTCAGCCCGTCTCAGCCGGTAGGCAATTCGCCCTTTCCGACGAACGTAGTACATGCCGACCACTTCACCCACAAAGAGATCTCGCTCCATCCCCAGCCCGATGGTTTCGACCTCGTCCCCAAGATCCAATCCCTCCGCTTTGATCTGCAACCAGAGAGCGGGACGCAAACGAAACTTCCATTTTCCGTAACTGCAATGGTAGTAGGTCCCATCAAAGGAATCCCGCCGAATGACACGCTCACTTGGCAACAACTTCGTCACAACAGAAACGTCGTCCGGGTGGATCCATCCCTGACCATCTTCCGGCCACCGCGGAAAAATCCCGTACTGTGGAAATTCAATCAAAACATCACTCGTGGGTTCCAAAGAAATCAGCAAACCGTCGCGATTCGCGTCCAAACCGGAACTCAACCGCCAATTTTAAAAAACCGCCCCGGCAATTTTCATCAAACCACACCGGGCTTTCGTGCGTCTGACTGCATGAACCAATCGTTCTCAAAACGATGCCGCGTCCTCGACGACCGCCGTCATCCCACTTCATTACCGAGAAGACATGAGATGGGGTTGGAGACGATCCTGCAGATCTGGTTCAATGTGAGCAAAGACCGTTACCCTTCGCGGGCAACTCCCCCATTCTCCCTTCAAAAGTTTGCCATGACTGTTCGTGCTTTCGCTTTGTCGCTCGTTGCCATCTCAAGCTTTGGCTTGTTTGCCGCCTCGGCCTCCCCCTCGTTCGCAGCGGATCCCGCCAAAGGAGAGATCACTCACAAGGTCTATTTCGATGTCTCGATTGGAAAAGAGCCTGCCGGACGAATCGTGATTGGACTGTTCGGGAAAGATGTTCCCAAAACAGTCGAAAACTTCCGGGCATTGTCGACCGGAGAAAAAGGCGAAGGCAAATCCGGCGTTCCATTGGATTTCGAAGGCAGTGCATTTCACCGTGTTATCCCAGGATTCATGCTGCAAGGTGGTGACTTCACTGCAGGCAACGGCACCGGCGGAGAAAGCATCTATGGAGCTAAATTTGCCGACGAAAACTTCAAATTCCAGCACACCACTCCCGGCTTGCTGAGCATGGCCAACGCTGGCCCCAACACCAATGGTTCGCAATTCTTCATCACCGTCGCCCCCACTCCTTGGCTAGACGGCAAACACGTCGTCTTCGGTCGTGTTGTCGAAGGGATGGATGTCGTCAAGAAGATTGAGGCCCAAGGCAGCCAATCCGGCCGCACTCGCCAATTGATCAAGATCACTGAAGCCGGCGAAGTGAAATAAACCACGTCGCTAGGAAAAACCGGGCGAACGCCCAATTCACCTGAACGCTCGCGTCGTCGACCTGGAAAACTGTTCCAAGTCGACGGCGTTTTTTTGTGCCTTGCATCTCTTGCACAACAAGAACCGCCCCACCCCACAACCACGATCCGGTCAATTGCGTGATAGACTGCTGACTCCCGTCGCGCTCCTCTTTGACCTCTCCAACCCGGCCGAGTCTTCATGGGTTTCGGAAACCGCTTTCAAACTCTTTTTCAAATCGCGAGCCAATGGCCTTGGCTGCTGCTGGTCCTCGCGAGTTTGCCGCTGGTAATCGCAGCATTTTGGTTGCGAATCTACCCGACCCGCCGCTGGGTGGCATTGTTGGGATCGAGCCTCGTTCTCAGTGTCGCGGTGGTCTTCTTTCCAAACCTACTCGTCGTTCTCGGTCTGCTCGACGGAATGATTTTCGTCGTCACAGGCATCGACTGCGTTCTTCACCTGGTTGCGACCCAAAAGATGCGTGGCTCAGGTTTGACCGTGGAACGCAACGTCTCCCGGACTGGTTCACTTGGCGTCCCGCTGGACTGCTCTCTTTCATTGCAGAACCACACTCAAATGAGAATGAAAGGACTCCTGCGCGATGATGTGCCAAATTCTTTTGTTTCTACCCCTGAGCAACACCAACTGGACCTGCCTCCCGGTCTGCAACTGAGATTACACCGGAAACTCACGCCCCACCGTCGAGGCGCATTCCACCTCGACCGCGTCGATCTCAAATTATTCAGCCCCCTGGGGCTTTGGCAGCGGCACATTTCTCGAAAACTCGAGAGCCGGCTGAATGTCTTCCCCGACATGAAACAACTTTCCGACTACGCCCTTTTGGCTCGAACTGACCGCTTGAGCCTCATCGGCGTCCGAAGAACCCGCCGAATCGGCCAAGACAGTGACTTCGAACGCCTCCGCGACTACACGCGAGACGACAATTACCGACATATCGATTGGCGAAGCACTGCCCGGCGAAACAAATTGACCGTCCGCCAGTTCCAAAGCGATCAAAGTCAGCGTCTGATTTTCCTGCTGGACTGCGGACGGATGATGACCAATCAACGGAAAGGCTATTCCCTGCTTGATCATGCGCTCAATTCCATCCTGATGATGTCCTATGTGGCACTTCACCAGGGCGATTCCGTCGGAATGATTTGTTTCAGCAATACAATCCATGCCTACCTCCCGCCAAGAGGAGGCGCTAGTCAAATGAATCGTCTGCTCCAAGCTGGATTCGACCAATTCCCTCGAATGGTTGAATCTCGATATGACCAGGCCTTCCTCTACCTCAACTCACACTGCAAACGACGTTCGCTCGTGACCCTCACGACCAATATCGTCGACGAGGTCAACGCGGAAGTCGTCGCCGACCATCTCTCAAACCTCACTGGAACACACCTTCCTCTGGCAGTCGTCCTCCGAGACCGCGAAATGTTCGACGCAGCTGACTACCCTGCCGAAGTCCTCCAAACCGCCGGAAACGCGCCCGCACCCAAGCAACTCGATGAAACGTTGACTTACCGTGCTGCCGCAGCCGCGGAAATGCTCGTCTGGAGGGAACAAGTCCTTTCAGGTCTACGCCACAAAGGGGTCCTCGTTGTCGACGCCTACCCCGATGAACTCAGTGCCCCCATGGTGAACCAATACCTGCAGGTCAAAGCACAACACCTGCTGTAACGATTGCACCAAACAAAGCAAAAACCACGGTCAACCCGCGCACTCCCCCCTCGCTCAATATCCAGCACCCCAAGCGACGATTTCAAAGACTGTCTACCAAACCCAAAGACGAGTCACACGGAGTGAAATCGAATGTGGAGAAGTCTCTTTTTAGCCGTTGGAATCATGATGGTGATCCTCGGCGTCGAAACCATGCTCATCGACTCCGCAACCGTCTACGCAGCGGCCGATTCCAGCGCCGTTGAATTCATGGACCCAGGCGTGACTCCCGCCCAAACCACCAAAGTCTGGACACCCACTGAGCGATTTCCTTGGGTGATGTTGGCGGTCGGAGCTGTCGTGATTCTCTACGCCATCACCCTCCCTAAACGCTGGGGACGGGGAGGCGAATGAAATAGCCCCAGTAAATCCACATCAATTCAAAAGCCACGGCTCCATTCAATGGCCGTGGCTTTTTTCGTGGCCGAACGGCTTCGATCAACCAGCCCAAAGGCAATTGCATGCCCCAAGCGTCAGGCCGGACACAACCGCCACCCCGTTGATAACTGCCTGCCGAGTCCTGAGTCCTGAGTCCTGAGTCCTGAGTCCTGAGTCCTGAGTCCTGCGTCCTGAGTCCTGAGTCCTGAGGCCTGAGTCCTGAGTCCTGAGTCCTGAGGCCCTGAGGCCCTGAGGCCTGAGTCCTGAGTCCTGAGTCCTGAGTCCTGAGTCCTGAGTCCTGAGTCCTGAGTCCTGAGGCCCTGAGGCCCTGAGGCCCTGAGGCCCTGTGCCCCTCCACCACTTTCCCACCGCGCAAAAAAAAACCCTCCTGAGAAAACTCAGAAGGGTTTTTAAAAATCCGGCAAGACCTACTTTCACGCTGGTGGGCACTATCATCGGCTCTGAAAGCTTGACTGCTGTGTTCGGAATGGGAACAGGTATAACCTTTCAGATATGATCGCCGGAAAGACCTTACGACGAATGTTTCGCCGCCGTAAGGCCAGTTGTTTGGTAGTTGAACAAGTTAACTTCTTGAAGCCGATCCGACTGGACCGCATGAGTGCGGGATATCGGTGGCCAAACTTTCGCCCGTTAGTATTGGTTTGCTTAATGCATTACTGCACTTACACGTCCAACCTATCAACCTGGTAGTCTTCCAGGGGACTTTCGACTAATGTCTACGAATCCTTATCTCTGGGCGGGCTTCACGCTTAGATGCTTTCAGCGTTTATCCTTTCCGAAGTTAGCTATCCAGCCGTGCCGCTAGCGCGACAACTGGTACACCAGAGCTTCGTCCAACTAAAT
>NZ_JBICHO010000201.1:0-7498 GCF_043100905.1 Rhodopirellula sp. JB055
ACGTCGACCTGGTGGCCAGATTCGCCAGGGTTCCGTGTGGTCCCTCTCGCACGCGTTTTGAAGTTGCGTTTTTCTCAAAACCCGAAGCGTCAGCTTTCTCATAACCCGAAGCGTCAGCGAGGGAAAAACGATGTTGGCTTCGCCTCGCTGACGCGTCGGGTGATGAAAAAACCAATGCCTCACGGAAAAGCGCAACTTCAAAGCTCACGCGTTCGGGTTATGAAGTGGGGGCAACCTTTGGGCCGTCTCTGATTGGCAGTGTACTGCCTAGCTCAGCGACCATCCCTCGCGCGGTTCCCTAGCGATGAAGGGGGCGGCTTCGGGGCAACCCACGCACTCCATCTTGTCGCGATCCCAAGTGATCTTCTTGCCGACTCGGTGCGCGACGTTGCCGAGATGGTTGGCTTCGGTGAGTGGTCCGGCATAGCTGAACGGGCTGGCCGTTTCGCCTTCGCCTAGGCAGGCAAGAACCCATTGAGCATGATGTCCAGGTGAGTCGGGTACGAAGGGGCTTGGTGGCTCAAAATCGACAAAGGATTCCTCGGGCAGCAGCACATGCTTTCCATAGTCCGAAAGCAGCATCCCCTTGCTGCCAATGAACAGAACCCCACTGTCCCAGCGAGGGATTTCACCGCGTTGCCAGATCTCTGGTTTGTGTGTGCCTTGGTACCAGGAAACGGTGACCGGACCGCGATCGCCTCGCGCGGGGTATTCGTACTTGGCTGACATGGATGCCGGTGCGATCTCGGGGTGAGCTGGCGGGCCGAAGGCTTCCACTGTGGTGGGCGCATCAAGTTCCAGTGCCCAGAACGGAAGGTCATTCCAGTGGCTGCCGAGGTCCGACATGGTCCCACCTGCGAAATCCCACCACCGATACCAACGTGGTCCGGGGAAGTAGACCGAGTGGTAAGGACGGACCGGGGCAGGCCCCAACCAGAGGTCCCAGTCGACATGGTCCGGCGGCATCATGGGATCGCTTGGACGCGAATCGGCATGCAAGAGATCGCCGTGTTTTTTGGCGTCGGCTTCGGATTGCAAACCCCAGGCTCGGTTCACCCACACATGGGCTTCGCTGACATCGCCGATCGCGCCGCTTTGAATCAGTTCCACCACCCGGTGGTAATTGTCGCCAGCGTGGATTTGAGTTCCCATTTGGGTGACGACACCGGCCCGCTCGGCGGCTTCTGCGATCTGCCGTGTTTCGTCAATGTTGTACGCCAATGGCTTTTCACAATACACGTGTTTGCCAAGCCGCAGTGCTGGCATGGTTGCAAACGCATGCGTGTGTTCAGTGGTGCTGACGACGACGGCATCGATGTCGTTCCCTACGACGTCATATAGTTTCCGGAAATCCCGAAAAGCCTTGGCCTTGGGATGTCGCTGGACGGCTTGGTCGGTGAATCTCGTGTCGACATCGCAAACCGCGACGACGTCGACCATTCCGGTCTGCTCCATCGTTCGCAGGTTCGAACCGCCTCGTCCGCCAACGCCGATGGCGGCGATTTTCAGCCGATCATTGGCGGACGATGATACGGGCGTTTGAGCGGGTGAAACGTTGCCGAGACCGGCGGCAGCCAAAGCGGTCCCGCCTACCAGTATGTCGCGTCGATTCGGAAGCATTTTTTGGGACATCAATCACCTAGGCATTCAATGAGTGACGAGGGGAAAGTGACGATCCTAATGCAGTGAGCCACGGGAAGGGGCAACTGACCCGCTGATTGGACATGCATTCTAGAAAACGTTTCCCGCGTCATTTCTGAATCAGGAAACCATTCGATTCATTTGGTAACGCCGAATGGATCTTCCCGCTGCAGCCCTTTTCTTTGTCACATTGGCCGCTCGCGACAATCAACCGGCCATCCGCGAGACCCTCGACACCGAGAGAGCAGTTGAGTTCCTGCCGGCCTTTCATCTGGAAGTCCGCATCGGTGACAAGCGTGATGGCGGGCGATCCATAACAGCCAAACCACCAACGATTGTGGGCGAAGGTGGCGGATTGGATTCCGAGGTGAGTGTGTCCGCTCGTGATGACGTGTTTTTTGACGAATTGAAATTGGTCGTCGTATTCGTACACATCGTTTTCGTCGAATGAATCAGGCAATCCGCCAACGACGTAGAAGTGGCCTTCGCGGTGTCCGATCCCGCCTGCCCCGTGAAAGACTTCCTGCGTTTCGTGCCGAGCAAACTCGTCCAGCGATTCCGCGTCATAGACGTAGACCCACGAGTCAGCGTTTCCTGAGGGATCGTTGAATTTTCCAAGGTTGACCGCGATGTAAATTTTGCCCTCACGAAAGCAAAGGTCGCCGTGATGGTTGGCGACAGGGATTGTTTTCAGCACCTTGCCTTGAAGGTCGGTCTTGACCAGTGTCGTGGTGAACGACCAGTAGATCGCGTTGCCTCCTGTGCAGACACCTTGCAGGTGATGCGGGTAGGTTCCTTCGCAGATCACTTGAAAAGCATCGTTTGGGAAATCAGTGGTTGAGTTCACCTTGGTTGGTTCTTCAGCAACCAGTGAGCCTCTCAGCGTGAAGCATGCAAGCAATAGCGAGGCTGCGAAGAGAATGGTCTGAGAAGTTCTTTCTTTGTGGTTCATGGGGATGTCCATCTTGAGGTGTTCGTCGTGTGATTGCGGCGTCGATCAAAGTAAACTGCGATGGAGGCAGCCTGCAAACACTCTTCAACGCGATTTCATAAATCGTTTGGTTTGTGCCGTTTTCGGTTGGGTGGACCTGTTGTTCTTGACGCCATCCGCACGGATTGGGGTGCGGTGGTTAAAATGGTCGCTTCGTCGATTCCCACCCCTCCACCCCACCCCCGTTCATGACCCTTTCCATGCACAATCTTTGTCACTCGCCGATTCGATTCTGGATGGGAGCCTTGGCTCCGATCGCTTTGCTTGGCTTCTTCGGAACAATCACGCTGGCTGAGGATTCCGTCTCTTCGCCGCTGCAGAACGGCCGAATTGTCATTGGTCCGGATTATCAACTGGCCGCTGAACTGAAGGATCAAGGGAACCCAAAGGGAAAACAATTTGAATTCATGATGCCGTTGGCCGAAAGCAAGATTTTCGATGGCACGGACTCGACTTTGAATCCACGCAAAGACGTTCGCAAGGAACGCAAGATCGTGGTTTATGTGCCGGCGGCTTACCAAGACGGGACTGCAGCACCGTTCCTGGTCATGCATGATGGTCCGAGTCGGTTGAATCTGGTTCGCAACGCACTGGACAACATGACGATCTCGAAAGATCCCAATCGTCGCCTGCCTGCCTTCATTGCGATCGCGGTTCAAAACGGTGGCAACGACAGCAAAGGCAGCCAGCGTGGTTTGGAATACGACACGATGTCCGACCGATTGGCTCGGTTCATTCAGTTGGAGGTGTTGCCTGCTGTGGAGAGCCATCCTGAAATTCGTGCGGCTTACCCGAATTTCAAACTGACGGATGACCCGTGGGGACGTGGCGTGATGGGATGCAGCAGTGGTGGTGCGGCGGCGCTGACGATGGGATGGTTCCGTCCGGAATGGTTTCGCCGTTTGATCACGTACTCAGGAACCTTTGTGGATCAACAAGACGACGATGCTCCTGAAGAAGCGGAGTACCCGCTGGGGGCTTGGGAGTATCACTCGAGCATGAAGCTGATCGAAAACAGTGAGAAGAAGCCCCTTCGCATCTTCACTCACGTGGCAGAGAACGACAATCGAGCCAACGATCCGGAGTCGACCTATCACAACTGGGTGATGGCGAACGAGCGAACCGCGGACGCTTTGGAAGCCAAAGGCTATGAGTATCGCTACGTGTTCTCGAAGGCGACCCGGCACTGCGATCGCAAAGTCTTCGAAGCGACTTTAGCCGACACGCTGGCGTGGATGTGGGATGGCTATGAGGCGGATGCGGAGTAGCGGATACTGCGGGGCCCGCGGGCGGATGATTGAAAAAGTTCAATTGGTATCGACCTCTGCGTTACCGCCCGTCGCCCATCGGATTGTCGATTTAGTCAGCCGGAACGCGATCGCGTCCGGTTCGTCTCCGGTGACCGTGGGATAGCTCTGGGTTGCTGAATCTTTGGTGTTGTGGCGTTCATTTTGGTTCTGTCCCACGCCCCCAACGGGGCAGCAATATTATAGCCCCAGGCATCGCCTGGGGTTTCTTGACGGAGACGTCATCGTTTTGAAGTTGCGTTTTTGCGTGAGGCATTGGTTTTTTCATAACCCGACGCGTAAGTTTTGAAGTTGCGCTTTTGCGTGAGGCATTGGGTTTTTCATAACCCGACGCGTCAGCGAGGGACCGCGTGCCATCGCAACGCGCCGGTGGGTCCCTCGCTGACGCGTCGGGTTGTGAGAAAAGCGCAACTTCAAAACGCCATCGCGAGGCCCAACGGGGCGCCCCTGGCAGAGTGTCCCCCCAAAAAAGCTAGGGCCGCCCCGTTGGGGCTTTGCAATCTTGGTCCCGCCGTACACCCTGGGCTGTCATAGCGCTGCCCCGTTGGGGCGAGTGGTTAGTCTTTGTCGGTGCGAAGCACGGAGATGAAGGCTTTTTGCGGGATGTTGACGCTGCCAAATTGTTTCATCTTGGCTTTGCCTTTCTTCTGCTTTTCCAGCAGCTTTTTCTTACGGCTGACGTCACCACCGTAAAGTTTCGCGGTCACGTCTTTGCGATACGGAGCGATGGTGGTTCGGGCGATGACGGTGCCGCCGATCGCACCTTGGATCGGAATCTTGAACTGGTGGCGAGGGATCGCTTCGGCCAATTGCTCGCAGTAATGCAGCGCACGAGCCCGTGACTTGTCACGGTGCACGAGGTAGGCGAGCGCATCGACGGGTTCTTTGTTGACCAAGATGTCGACTTTAACGATGTCCGTTTTGCGATACTCGATCGGCACGTAGTCGAACGATCCGTAACCACGCGTGATCATCTTCAGCTTGCCATAGAAGTCGAACAGGACTTCGCCAAGCGGCATTTCGCTGGTGACTTCCAAGCGTCCGGCTGACAGGTAGTTCATCGTTTGGCTCTCGCTGCGATGTTCGCGGCAGAGTTCCATCACCGGGCCGACGTACTCTTCGGGGATCAGGATCTGAGCCTTGATGTAGGGCTCGCTGACCGAATCGATCGTTGACGGATCGGGCCAATACGTCGGGTTGTCAACGTCCTGTGTCGAGCCATCTTTGAGTTTGATGCTGTACTGGACCGAAGGCGCGGAGATGACCAACCCAATGTCAAATTCGCGCTGCAATCGTTCTTGCACCACATCGAGGTGAAGCAAACCCAAGAAGCCACAGCGATAGCCGAATCCGAGAGCAGCGGAGCTGTCCTTTTCAAACGTCAACGCAGCGTCGTTGATGGAGAGCTTTTCGAGTGCCTTGGTGAGGTCTTGGTATTCGTCGGTGCTCATTGGGTAGACCGACGAAAACACGACTTGACGTGCGGGTTGATATCCGGGAATCGGTTCTGCAGCGGGCTTGTCTGCCAGCGTGATCGTGTCGCCGATTTCGATGTCTTGCACTGATTTGACGCCGGCGACGATGTAGCCGACTTCGCCAGCGGTGAGTTGCTTTTTCGGAACCAGTTTGAATTGGTTGTAGCCAAGTTCGTCGACGGTGAAGTCGCGATCGGCGTGCATGAAGTGAATGTTGTCTTTGGGCTTGAGCGTTCCTTCCATGACACGGCATTGCAGAATCACGCCGCGGTATTTGTCAAAGTAAGCGTCAAATACCAAAGCCTTCAACGGAGCCTTGGGATCGCCCTTCGGCGCGGGCAGGTTCGTGACGATTCCTTCGAGAACGTCTTCGATTCCCTGGCCGGTTTTGGCGGAAACTGGAATCGCAACAAAGGGATCGAGTCCTAAGTCCTCATCGATTTCACCGCGAACGCGATCGACGTCGGCGGCGGGCAAGTCGATTTTGTTGATGACCGGCAGCAGTTCCAGGTCGTATTCGAGAGCCAGGTACAGGTTGGCGACGGTTTGCGCCTCGACCCCTTGGGAGGCATCGACGACCATCAAGGCACCTTCGCAGGCCATCAACGATCGGCGGACTTCGTGGGAAAAATCGACGTGGCCGGGGGTGTCGATCAGGTTCAGTTGGTACGCCTCACCGTCTTTCGCCGTGTAGTTCAGCGTAACGGTGTTGCTTTTGATCGTAATGCCGCGTTCTCGCTCGATGTCCATCGAGTCGAGCATTTGGTCGTGAAACTCTCGTTGAGTCACACCGCCGCAGGATTGGATCAACCGGTCCGCCAAGGTGGATTTTCCGTGATCGATGTGGGCGATGATGCAAAAATTGCGAATGTGTTTCATGGTTTTGTTTCGTGCGACGCGGCGTGGACGTCACATCCTAGTGAATCAGGTGTCCATTCAACAGGGATTTGCTGTTCGGGCCAATCGTGACGATTTCGAAAAATGATCGGGATCGACTGAATATTCGGGATTCCATATGCCGATCGGACTTGATGAATTGATCTTCCGCCGAAACGCGATCTTCGAGATGATCGAACGTTCGGAGGACCGTTTCGTCTTTTCTGTTTTCAAGGATGTGTCATGCGGACAATACTTTTACTGGCCCTGGCCATCGGTGGGGCGTTTATGGCGGGATGGTTCACCATCGAGCGTGACGGCGACAAGACTCGGATCGAAATCAACAAGACGGAAATTCGCAGCGACGCACGTTCCGACATCGATCGCGGTCGAGACATTCTGGACGAGCGTCAGCGTGAACAGGCCGCTCAGCAGGCTGCCCAACAAGGCGGTTATCCTGCTCAAGGCCAAGCGGGGTATTATCCGAATGGTGCCCCCGCGAATCCGAATGCGTGGCCGCCTCAAGGAGGCCAGCCGGTGCAGGGCGCGGGATACAGCACTCCCAGTTACGGTGCGTCTAACTACAACGTGCCCAACTCCAATCAAGTGCCAGGGTACAACAACTACCCCGCCGGTCAGCCCAGCGCGGGTTACGGCGAGCAAGGCGCTTACAATCCAAATGCTTATCCGCAGCCAAACTACAACGCCCAGCCCCAAGCGAACGGGCAGAATGGCTGGGACGCGGCATCAGCACCTTGGGCGACTCAGAATCGCTGAGCCAGGATGACGTGCATTCGCCGTGACGTGTATTGCTCGGCGGTGCGCCGGGGGGACAGGTCCCTCGCTCACGCGTTTTGAAGTTGCGTTTTTCTCAAAACCCGAAGCGTCAGCTTTCTCATAACCCGAAGCGTCAGCGAGGGAAAAACGATGTTGACTTCGCCTCGCTGACGCGTCGGGTTATGAAAAACCAATGCCTCACGCAAACGCGCAACTTCAAAGCCGACGCGTCGGGTTGCTTGGTCCCTCGCTGACGCGTCGGGTTGTGAAATCGAATGGTCGACAAGCCGCGACGCTTCGCGCTGTCGGTGGCGAGCGAACTTGAGACGCCGGCATTGGGCGACTGCTAGTGGTCTGTCAAAGCTAAAAGTGAGGGTTGATCGTAGTGGGGGGGGGGGGGCGGGGGGGGGGGGTTGTGAGCGGGATGGGGC
>NZ_JBICHO010000202.1:0-3844 GCF_043100905.1 Rhodopirellula sp. JB055
CTCGGTGGACAGGGCATCCCTCGCGGTCGGATCATCGAAGTGTTCGGTCCCGAGTCGTCCGGTAAGACGACGCTGGCACTCCACATCGGTGCGGAGGCCCAAAAGGCAGGCGGCATCGCAGCCATCATCGACGCCGAACACGCGTTCGATCCCAGTTGGGCGAAGAAGCTCGGCGTGGAACTGGACAGCTTGCTGGTCAGCCAACCGGGCAGCGGCGAAGAAGCGATGCAGATCTGTGAGATGCTGGTCAAATCCAATGCGGTCGACGTCATTATCGTTGACTCGGTCGCGGCTTTGGTTCCCAAGGCGGAACTCGAAGGCGAGATCGGTGACAGTCACGTCGGTCTACAAGCTCGACTGATGAGCCAATCGATGCGGAAGCTGACTGGTGCGATTGCGAAAAGCAAATCGGCCGTGATTTTCATCAACCAAATTCGTGAAAAAGTCGGAGTGATGTTCGGTAGCCCCGAAACCACACCCGGCGGTCGGGCACTCAAGTTCTATTGCTCGTGCCGAATCGATGTTCGTCGGATCGGCAGCCTGAAAGATGGTGAGGAACAAGTCGGTCAACGCGTCAAAGCGAAGATCGTGAAGAACAAGGTCGCACCTCCGTTCCGCATCGCGGAATTCGACATGATGCACTCCAACGGCATCAGCTTCGAAGGCGACTTGCTGGATCTGGGAACCGAGAACAAAGTCGTCAACCGCAGCGGTTCCTGGTTCAAGTACGGCGACACGTACTTGGGTCAGGGCAAGGAGAAGGCTCGCAACTTCTTGATCGAGAACCCCGACGTCTGCGATGAGATCAAGCAAAAGGTCTTGGCCGCCGGCGGCTTTGTCGCACCGCTTGAAGCGGACGCGGACGAGAGTGAAGAAGCAGTCGAAGACGGAGAAGCCGTCGCCAACAGCTGACCCGCGCATCGGGTTGGTCGTGAAGTCAGCTGACCGCGAATCGAACGGATCGCCTCAAGGAAACTTGGGACGATCCGTTTTTTTGTGCCTGCCTGAGTCACCGTCTCCACCCAATGAAATCCTGGTGCTTCCAACCCGTCAACTGGATGCCGCGATCAGAAACGGCAACGTCCACTAACTCCCAGCAAGGGAGCCCAGCCTGCCGCTGGATCAATTGCGATGCTTTTTTCTTGCCAGCGTGCAATCAGAGCCCTTCAACACTCAAACATAGCCCCATGTCTTCTCCATTCGCATGACATTGGAACAGTTCAGGCGTCGTGAACCATCAAGGAGTTTCAGTTGTGAAGATGCAAACATTTGCCCTGGCGGCTTGCTTCGTCCTTACGTTTCAAACCTGTTACGCAGAGGAATACCGTCATCTCGAACGGCTCCGAACTCCGAGCCTGGAGGACTTCAAGGAACTCGACAAAGAAGACGCCGGGATGGTGGTCGGCTGGATGCGGGACATTGAGTCGCTGCTTTTAGCCTCGCCTTACGAGGTCAGTGTCGTCTCAGAAATGCTGGAAAGCACCGCGATCGGCACCAATCACTCAACCATGCATTGGAGAAATAGCTTTCGGATCGCCCGAGACCCATCATCCGCCAGGATGAGGGTCATTGTGGTGCGTCAGAACTTGCTCGACAACGCGGCGATTGTGACCAGTCTTGGGATCGCTCGCGATAGCCGCCAGCATCTCGACATCCTGCGGGACTCAGACAAATGCTACCAAAGTCAGGTTGTAGCATTTGAGAACAGCACGGATGAGCAAACGGGGGAGTGCGACTGGAAGCACGGCCTCAGTGCACTTCGCTTGAGAGACGTATTCAGTCCTTGTCTCGCAACCACAGTTGGGTCAGTTCAAACAGCCAATGGCAGCGCCTGGGATTTTTCGCGACACAATGTCCGCGTGAAGTCAGTGCATGGAGTCATTCAACGTCGAGGACAGACTCACGTCCTGTTACGATTCAAAGGCGCTGACTGGCTTGGACAATTGATCACGTTTGAGAACCAAGTCCCTATTCAGATGATTGAGTTGAACTGGCGTGGCGTCGATGAGTCACTTGCGAAGGTCACGTCGATCACGCGGTCCGAATGGACGGAGCATGCTTCAACGAAGCAGAGACTACCGACGACCATCTATGGCATCTCCTATTCCGATCATCACCCGGTGGAACTCTTCGCCAACATTCGTTGGAAGCTTGGCGAGGAAGTCGACAAGAACCTTTTCAAAAAGAGCACTCTTGGATCGGAGCAACCGGGCGACAAGCAAGACTTTGGCATCCCGATCAATCTTCGCTGATCGCCCGATGCGATGATGGTCACCCAACTCGTCACCTGCACGGGGATGCTCACCCGCGATAACATCGCGGCATGACTGCATCCGATCCTGCTCCAGCCGACTCTTCCGCGACCGATCCAACTTCCCCGGCCCCGACTCCCGAGATGATCTTTTTGGGAACCGGGACCAGCGTCGGTGTTCCCGCGATTGGATGCGAGTGTGATGTTTGCCAAAGCACCGACCCGCGCAACAACCGAACGCGTTGCTCAATCCTGCTCCGGTTGCCCGAAGGCAATCTGCTGATCGACACGCCACCCGATTTGCGAACGCAATTGCTCCGTGAAAAGATCAAGCTTGTGCACGCGGTTTTGTTCACCCACGAACATGCCGATCACATCTACGGCCTAGATGACCTGCGGTTGTTTCCGTTTCGGCTCGGTCGTCCCGTTCCGCTGTACTGCCGTGCGGACGTCGAAGATCGAATTCGAACTTCTTACGATTACGCGTTTTCACAGCGTGAACAAACCCACGCGGGATCACGGCCGCAACTCGAAATCCTCTCGATCAACAACGATGATCCGTTTGAGGTTCTCGGCGTTCGCGTCACCCCGGTTCCACTGAAGCACGGACCGCACTTCGAGGTGTTGGGTTTCCGCATGGGCGACTTCGCTTATTGCACGGACACCAATCACATCTCCGAGACGTCCATGGATCGGCTGCGAGGTCTCGACACGCTGGTCCTGGATGCATTGCGATTCACGCCGCACCCAACTCACTTCAACATCGACGAAGCCCTCGAAGTGATCGAAGAGCTCAAGCCACGCCAAGCGTTCCTGACACATCTCGGCCACGACATCGATCACGGCCCCGTGGAAGCCTCGCTGCCCGATCACGTCCACTTGGCCTACGACGGATTGCGTTTGCCAATGCCATCCATCGCGTAGCCGGGTTCGCCAGTCACAACCCGCCGCGTCAGCAAGGCCGCCCCAACCGTAGCCGAATTCGCCAAGAATTCGGACCTCACCATCTTCACAACCCGAACGCGTCAGCGAGGGACCACTCCAACGTAGGCCAGGTCATCACCTGGCACCCAGCCGATGCTTTGGAACAAAGCGAGGCGTCCAACCACACCCGCAAGCCCCAACGCAGTCCGTCCAATCACCCAGCCAGGTACAACCTGGCCTACGCCCCAAGACTCTTTCAGTCACAACCCGAAGCGTCAGCGAGGGACCACTCCAACGTAGGCCAGGTTTCACCTGGCACCCAGCCGATGCTTTGGAACAAAGCGAGGCGTCCAACCACACCCGCAAGCCCCACGCGGCCCGTCCAATCACCCCGCCAGGTACAACCTGGCCTACGACGCCCCCGTCACAACCCGCCGCGTCAGCAAGGCCACCCCAACCGTAGCCGGATTCGCCAGAATTCGGACCTCTCCAACTCCACAACCCGAACGCGTCAGCGAGGGACCACTTCAACGTAGGCCAGGTTTCACCTGGCACCCAC
This sequence comes from Rhodopirellula sp. JB055, assembly GCF_043100905.1. Classification (NCBI taxonomy): domain Bacteria; kingdom Pseudomonadati; phylum Planctomycetota; class Planctomycetia; order Pirellulales; family Pirellulaceae; genus Rhodopirellula; species Rhodopirellula sp. JB055. The sequence goes on from NZ_JBICHO010000202.1 coordinate 3,735, forward strand.
CCGATGCTTTGGAACAAAGCGAGGCGTCCAACCCACCCGCAAGCCCCAACGCAGTCCATCCAATCACCCAGCCAGGTACAACCTGGCCTACGCCCCAAGACTCTTTCAGT